>NZOB01000039.1 GCA_002693085.1 Flavobacteriaceae bacterium
AATTTTTTCCTTTATATTGCTCACTAACCTCTTTATTATCACCCTCAGAAAGAGAGATAAAATTAGCGACTGTTACAGGTGTTTGTTTAAAAAATAATTCTGTAATTATTTCTCCTTTATTAGTTTCAATCAACGCATTGATTGTCGAATTATCTGATTTTTGTGACATATTACATGAAAAATTAATTGTTAATAATAATAAGATTATATTTTTTTTATTTATCATTTTAATGAAATTTAAATTCCTTTATTTTTTTTATAAATAATGCTATAGCATTATCAATTTTTCCTTCAAACTTTCCGCCAGCAGCATTTATGTGTCCTCCTCCATTAAAGTTATCTTTAGCAAACTTATTACATGGAAAATTATTTTTTGACCTAAAAGATATTTTTATTAGATTTTCATCTTCTAAATCTTCGATAAACATGGCTGTAAATTCAATATTTTTTAAAGATAAACCATAATTAACTACACCTTCAGTATCACCTTTTTCATAGTTATGTTCTTTTAATTCATCTCTTTTAAGATACATATAAGTTGTTTTGTATTCCTTTAAAACATTTAAACTATTTAGTGCTTTACCTAAAATCATCAATTTACTAGTACTGTTTTCATTATATACTTTATTATATATTTCTGATTGAATTATTCCTTTGTTGATAAGTTCAGCTATTATTTTGTGTGTTTTACTGTTTACGCCATTATATTGAAAAGATCCTGTATCTGTCATCATGCCTAGATAAATACATGTTGCAATATTCTTATCAATTAATTTTAAATTATTTGAAGCTTCAATAATGAAATAGACAATCTCGCATGTTGAACTTATTTTTGGATATGAAAAGTTAATATCAGCATAGTTTTCTGGTAATTGATGGTGATCAATCATAACTATTTTTTGATTTTCTTTATTTATAACACTTGATAAATCACCACATCTGTCCAGGCTATTAAAATCCATTGTAAAAATAAGGTCTGAGTCAGTTAGTTTCTGATTAGATTTTTCAATGTCTTCATCATATATTATAATATCATTAATTCCAGGTACCCAATCTAAAAATGATGGATGTCTATTTGGTGTAATAACATTGCTGACTAGATTTAAACTTTTTAAATAATGGTGTAGTGCCAAAGAACTTCCAATTGCATCACCATCTGGATTGAAATGAGTAACAATAGAAATTTTCTTGCATTCTACAAGTAAGTTTTCTAAATCCTTAATTTCTTTTTCCATTTATTCGGCGCTAAGATAGTCATTACTTTAAGAAGATTTAACTCAATAATGATATCATTTTTAGTAAATTTATAATCAAATATCAGACCGTTGAAATTAAATCTCTTTAAACTCAGAAAAAATAAAAAATTTAGATATTCACCTAGATACTCTAAATCTGAACAACAATCAAATATTTATGAATTTGATTCTGCATATTCAAAAAACAGAGAAAGTAGAAGTGTTTATGATAAATCTAATTCTTGGACTGAAGCTAGGCTTAATTCTAGAAACAGAGGAAATTCTTCTTTTTCTAAAACTATTTTATTTATTGTTCTGCTTTTAACATTTGTTTTTTTATATGTAATTGATTTTGACTTGTCAATTTTTTTACCTTAAAATGATTAGAGAACTAGAATATGATGTAATTAACAAGATTGCTGCTGGTGAGGTTGTTCAAAGACCTTCATCAGTTGTGAAAGAATTGATTGAAAATTCGATAGACTCAGATGCTAATCAAATTGATGTTTCAATAATCGACTCTGGTAAAACCTTAATTAAAGTAAGTGATAATGGTATTGGAATGAGTAAAAGAGATATCAGACTATGTTATAAGAAGCATACTACTTCAAAAATTCTTAACTCTGATGATCTTTTAAGACTTAGTACAAAAGGCTTTAGAGGTGAAGCTTTGTCTAGTATTGGATCAGTTTCTAAGATGATAATATCAAGTTCGGACAATAAAAAGGGTATTAGAAATGTATTGAGTATTGAAAACGGTCAGAATGTTGAAGAAACTGAGGAGTCAGGCTTAAATGGAACTTTGATTTCAGTACAAAATCTTTTTTATAATGTTCCTGCAAGAAGAAAGTTTCTAAAGTCTGATAATGTCGAGCTTAGGCATATTGTAGAGGAATTTATTCGTCTTGCTATAGGTCATTCGAATATTCACTTTTCGCTCAAACATAACGGAAAGGATTTGTATTTATTAAATCCCTCGAACTTAAAAGAGAGATTAATTAGGGTNTTTGGTAAATCAGTTGATTCTAAAATTGTTAGTATTTCTGAAGAAACTCCAATTGCAAAAATAAATGGTTTTATTTATAAGCCTGAATATTTAAATAAATCAAGAAAATATCAATATCTATTTGTTAATAATAGATTTGTGAAAAGTAGTTATTTAAATCATGCAATTAGTAAATCTTATGAGGGATTAACTGCAGAGGAAAATCAACCCTCATACTTTATTTTTATTGATGTACCTGAGGAAACTATAGATGTTAATGTTCATCCTACAAAAACTGAAGTTAAGTTTGANGATGAAAAATCAATATATGCAATAATAAGATCCTCTGTAAGACATAGTCTAGGAAAATTTAATGTTATTCCAAATATTGATTTTTCAAATGACGTNAATTTGTCTAATTTAAGCTCAACTAANGANGTTAAGCCACCATCATTAACTTTCAACGAATCTTTCAATCCATTTGAAAAAAATACAATTTCAAATCTCAAAAATGATGTTTTTGATCATAACAAAAACCATGAGTTTAATTCTAATATTAATATTTTTCAAAATCATAAAGNCATTTCAGATAGTGTAAAATTCTTTAGCTTATCAGATAGATTTATTGTTACAAAAACTAGCAATGATTTNATTGTCATTGATGTCTCTAGAGCTAAATACCGTATTTTGTATGAGAGATTTTTGAAAGAAATTTCAAGTGATAATAATTTTTCACAAAAGTTAATGTTTCCTATAAGTTTAGATTATGATAAATCTGAAATAAGAATTCTCAACGAGGTTAGAGATCAATTGATTCATTTAGGTTTTAGTTTTTCAAATTTTGATGAAAATAATATTGAATTAGATGGTATACACCCTAGTTTTAATCATGATTCAATTAATTTATTATTTGAGGAATTAATTGAGAANAATATTCTTGATTATAAAGAGTCATCAACAAGTTTAAATGATTATTTATCAAAATTAATGGCTAAATCAAAATCAATTAATAAAAAAATAAGTTTAAATGATTTTGAGCAAGAAGAGTTTATTAATGAGTTATTTGCGTGTAGAGAACCGTCTTTTTGTCCTGATTCAAAGAAAACATACCATACATTTGATTTAAATAATTTAAAAAAATTATTTCAATGATGTCCACACCAAGAATAATAAAGCATTTACTGATCATTAACATTATTTTTTTTGTAGGCACTCAGTTTTCCTCTGAAATAAGTAACGACATTTTATCTCTTCATTACTTTGAAAATGAAAAATTTATAGTTTCTCAAATTTTCACTCATATGTTTATGCATGGAAATTTAGCGCATATTGCATTTAATATGTTGGCTTTATGGATGTTTGGGTCTACTCTGGTTAATGTTTGGGGGAATAATAAATTTATTTTCTTTTATTTTTCATGTGGAGTGGGTGCTGCATTAGTTCAGTTAACAGCATACTATTTAAATATACAATCAGTTACAAGTGAGTTATTAAGTTTTGGTTTAACATCACAAGATGTTAATAATATACTTTTGTCTGGAAGATATGATCAAAATATTTTAGATTATATCTCGGAAAACAGACTTGCCTCAATGTATTTTGATTATAACGCAGTTATGGTAGGTGCATCAGGAGCGATATATGGCGTTGTTGTGGCTTTTGCTTTTTTATTTCCAAATTCAAAGTTAATGTTGTTATTTCCTCCTATTCCAATTAAAGCTAAGTTTCTAGTACCTTTATTAATAGTTGGAGATATCTTCTTTGGTTTTACATCTGCTTCAATTGGCCCAATTGCTCATTTTGCACATTTAGGTGGAGCGCTTACAGGTTTTATAATGATGTGGTATTGGAAAAAAAATCAATTTAATAATAGAAGATGGAATTAAAAGATAAAATTAAAAACTTTTACAGGACCTCTAACTCTGTTCAGAAACTAATAATAATTAATATTGTTTTGTTTATAGTTCCTTTCTTTTTTGAAACTTTTACTTATTTATTTGCTCTTGAAAATTTTAGTTTTATAGTTTTTTTTACAATTGAGGCTGATTTAATGAAATTGATATTAAAACCATGGTCGGTTTTTACCTACGGATTCATTCACGGTGGTTTTTATCATCTTTTTTGGAATATGTTAATGATATACTATTTTGGAAACCTATTACAAAATATATTCGGTGATAAATTAATTTACAGTGTCTTTTTTAATGGAATAATATTCGGAGGATTATTTTATGTTATTAGTTACAATATTTTTCCTGTTTTTAAAGGAGCAACTTCACAAATGATTGGTTCATCTGCTGGTGTAATGGCAATTTTATTTTATTTGACATCATATAGCCCAAATATGAATATCAGGTTATTTATAGCAAATATCAAGTTAGTTTATATTGCAGTTTTTTTATTAATTCTGGATGTAATACAAATACCAAGCGGTAACTCTGGTGGTCATATTGCTCATATAGGTGGTGCCATTACTGGTTATTGTATGTTAAAATATAATTATCAAGGTTTTGATCTATTTTCATTTATAAGTTTTTTTAAATCAAAAAGTAAGTCAAAAAAGAATAATATTAATTACAACAAAATAGATCAAAAAAGAATTGATCAAATACTTGATAAAATTTCAGAATCTGGATATGATAGTCTTACAAAAGATGAAAAAAACTACCTATTTAAAGCTGGAAACAAAAAAGATAAAAATTAAAATTAATTATTTATAAAGTTATAAAGAAAGTACTGGTTATCAGTTATTTAAGTTTTTAAAAAAACTAAAAAAACATCCTCCATATTTTCTCGTTTGATAATAATTATTNAAGTTATTNAGTTCTATTTTATTTGAATGTTCAATAATTAATAAACCATGGTAATTTATAATTTTTGATTTAAAAATTTTGTCTATAATTATTTCATATTTATTTATGTCAAAATTATATGGTGGATCTGCAAAAATTATATCAAATTGGTCATTATTTACATTTAAATATTTAAATACATCACTTTTAATAACATCAATATTTAAATTCATTCTTCTATTTTCAGATCTAATGAAGTTATAATGTTTAAAGTTTATCTCNACTGCTCTNANATATTTTGCTCCTCTTGAAGCAAACTCANAGCTTATATTNCCTGTTCCAGAGAATAAATCAAGTACTTCTAGTTTATCAANNTCATAGTAGTTTGAAATGATATTAAAAANACCTTCTTTAGATTGATCTGTTGTTGGTCTTAATTTAAAATTTTTAGGAACTTTTATTGTTTGACCACCATTTAATCCTGAAATAATTCTCATTAACTGTAAATGTAGTCTTGTTTATCTATACTTGAGTCATATACAACATTGAATTTAGAGTAAAAATTTTTGGTATTCTCGATTAAATCCTCAACTTTTAAGTTTAGTATATAATTCAGATTAACCTTATCAATATTCATTTTTATATTTTGACAAGTTGCTAAAAGAAAATANAGAATGTCAGATGAATTTTGGTATTCAAAAGAGTTAAAAAAAGTTAATTTCCCCTTGTTAAATACAACTATTTTAAATTTTTTGTGAGACACTACACAAAACAAACAATTTTTTTGTTTCAACTCATTATTTAGTTTAAATAGCTTTTTTAGTAATGATGAATTGTAATGATAATAGTTTATTTCCTTAAATTTTTCAACTAATAAATTATTTACATTAACATAAGGTAGAAAAACATTTTTAACATTGATTTCATTTATTGAATCATGAGAAATAAAATCGTCATTACTAATNTTTGTTATATATTTTAAATATTCTTTTTTCTGAGATTCTTCAAAAAGTTCATTTGGAACTAAACAAAATAAATCATTATCAAAGTGAACATTAACATTTTCAACATTTAGTTCATAGATATTCTTTTCTGATAAGATATTATCTAGAAAATCGCTTAAAGATCCTGTTTTTAGTTTTTTTTCCAGTGTGAAGTCACTGAAAGAGGATTTATCAGAATTTAAAGTCTTTATGCTTACATAATCATCACCTAAACATATGTCAAGATGAGTAGAATTAGCATTATTTNGTTTCGACATCAAAGGTTGTAGGCCAATTACCGTTTGTACTNACATCTGTTAATGACCCAAGAACTAAATCAGGNCCATTCACTCCATCAACAGAAACTGTTTCNTTCTCTTGAGATAATAAGTCTTTGTTTTGATCAAAAAGGATGATGTCTTTAGATACTCNAACTTCAAAAACAGGNACATTATATCCNTTTTTGTCAATAATATCAGCTTTTAGTTGAAATTTACTGTCAGTACCATCAATAGGGACAAATGCCATGTTTTTATATGAATTACTATTTTTGAAAAGTGAGTCTTTAACAGACACAAATCCAAGNGTGTCAACAACAATAACNTCTCTAAGCATATCAATTCTATAAACTCTATCGTATTGCATATAGCTTGAATCTCTTTTTTCTATAATAGTAAATTGAGCTGAATCAATAAACTTTACTAGAGAATCAAAATTATCAGAATATAAACCATTAACACTCTTGTAAGCAATTTGAGCATTTCGAATATCCTTTAGTCTNTCTATGACTTTTAGGTATCTTTCATTTTTAACTTTATTAAACTCAATTGGAGCAGTAATTCCATTGATTATTAAAACAACTAGAACTAAGGAAAATACATATAGTAAAATTGTAATAATTTTTCTATTTTTTTCTGAAAGTGATTTCATGCTTATTTGTTTTTTGTAGTCAAACAAAACTACAATTTTTTTTAAATTATGAAAATTATTAGATAACTCTAATTTACTTCTTGTTTTTATTCATTAATTTTATTGAGTGAGAACCGTTGCCTTAGTTCCTGCAAGACTTGAATCAACAAGATTAGAAAAAAAACTTTTAAGATCAATTTCCGATCTTCCATTAATCGTTTTAACATCTAAAAATCTGATTTCTTCTAATTTATTTGATGATGTATGTGTTGTTACTGATTCAGATGAAATTATTGATGTTTTAAAAAAACATTCAATTAATTACCTAAAAAGCACAAAAGTTTACGAAACTGGGACTGATAGAATAGCTGAATTTGCTAATAATTTTGATTGTGAAATAATTATTAATGTTCAAGGCGATGAGCCTTTTATTAATAAGGATGATTTGAAACTAATTATAAATACTTTTAAAGAAGATTTAGAAAATAAAATTGATGTAATATCCCTAAAAAGAGAAATTTCCAATATGGATGATTTGGAAAATCCTAATAATGTTAAAGTTATCTGTGATAATGATTCTAATGCTATTTATTTTTCAAGAAAGGCTCTTCCTTANAATAGGTCAAAATCTAATTTAAAACANTATAAGCATATTGGCGTCTATGCATTTAGAAAGAAAGCATTGTTTAGTTTTTCTAAATTAAAAAAGTCTGTTCTGGAAAAAGCTGAAATGATAGAAGCAATTAGATTTATTGAAANTGGAATTAAAATAAAAATATTGGAGGTTTTTAATGAATATATATCCATAGATACTATTGAAGATTTAAAAAGAGNAAAAAAAATATTGAATGACTAAATTTATTTTTTGTACTCTTTTTGGATGGAAAATACTTGGAGAGATAAGACTAATAAATAAATGTGTTATNATAGTAGCTCCACANACNCATTGGTTAGATTTTTTTGTAGCNCTCCCTGTAAGNAGAATTCTTAATCTTGAAATTAATTTTATAGGTAAAAAAGAACTCTTCTTTTTTCCACTAAAGTATTTTCTTAAATATCTAGGTGGCTCTCCTGTAAATAGAAATAGTAAATCAAAAACTGTTGACNTAATTGCTGATAAATTCAATGATAAAAAAATTTATAGATTAGCTCTTTCACCTGAAGGTACAAGGAAAAAAGTTGATAAATGGAAAACAGGTTTTTATTATATAGCTAAAAAAGCTAATGTTCCAATTGTTTCAGTTTCTATGGACGCCAAAAAAAAGGAGGTGATTTTTTCAAAACCTTTTTATCCTACTGAAAATATAGATAAAGATTTTGCACATTTGAGAAAATTTTACAGGGGGGTGGTTGGTATTGTACCTAAAAACTCTTAGCTACAATTATGGTGAATCTTTTGAACATCATCGTCTTGTTCACACATTTCTAGAAAATTTTCAAACTCACTCTTTTTCTTTTCATCTAAAACAATTGTATTCTTAGGTAATTTTTCAACTTCAGAGCTTTTTATTTCAATTTTTTTATNCTCCAGAATACTTTGAATTTCTCCAAAAGATTCAAATGNTGCATAAATGATAATTTCATTTTCCTCTTTATCAACAACAAGTTCTTCTAATCCATAATCAATTAGCTCAAATTCAAGTTCTTCATAATNTTCAATCATTTCTACTCTAAAAACACATAACTTTTCAAATAAGTATTCGACTGAACCATTTGTTCCTAAGTTACCGCTAGTTTTATTAAAATAACTTCTAACATTAGCAACAGTTCTGTTGTTGTTATCAGTAGTACAATCAACTATAACAGCAATTCCGTGTGGTCCATATCCCTCTAAAACTATTTCCTTGTAATTTTCTGTATTTTTTTCAGATGCATTTTTAATAGCTCTTNGAATGTTGTCTTTGGGCATATTCGCTGTTTTAGCATTTTGAATAACTGCCCTTAATTTGGAGTTTGTTTCTGGGTTAGGTCCCCCATCTTTTACAGCGATAACAATGTCTTTTCCAATTCTAGTAAATGTTTTGGCCATACTTGACCATCTTTTCATTTTTCTTGCTTTTCTGAATTCAAAGGCTCTACCCATCTTTATATTGATAATTTTGTGATCATTGCTTTAGATAATTTGTTCCTAATTTCGATGTAAAATTCATTTGATTTAAAACCATTAAAATCAATCATTGCCATCCCTAATCCAACTTTATTTAAAGGTGAAAATGTGCCTGATGTTACTTTTCCTATTAATTTATTATCAAGATTAAAAATATTATACCCTTTTCTTGGTATTCCTCTATCGATCATTTTAAATCCAACTAATTTTTTAGTAGACTTATTTATTGATTCAACTATTCTATTTTTACCAATAAAATCTTTATTTAAATCAGTAACCCACATCAAGTTTGCTTCATGTGGTGTAGTTGAGTCATTTATTTCATTTCCATATAATGGATAACCAACTTCAATTCTTAAAGTATCACGAGCTCCCAAACCGACAGCACATAATGAGTATTTTTCTTTTTTAGAATAAAGTGATTTCCATATATCTACTATAATATCGTTATTAATATATAATTCATAACCTGGAGAACCTGTATAGCCAGTATTTGAAATAGTTATTTTTGAATTCCCATGATTAAATGATTTAAAATTAAATTTTTTAATAGATCCAAAATCATTATTAAAGATATNATTAATCAATTCTAATGACTTTGGTCCTTGAACGGATATTAAACCTATATTTTCAGATTCGTTATGTAAATTACAGCTGAACTTCTTTATTTGAGAACTTAACCAATTCCAATCTTTTTCAATATTTGCTGCATTTACAACCAACATGTACTCTTTTTCATCACATCTGTAGACTATTAAATCGTCTATTATACCACCATTTTCATTTATTAAGCAATTATATTGAGCTTTNTTGATTTCAATTTTCTTAATATTATTTGAGCACACATAATTCAAAAACTCTAATGATTCATTACCATCNACAAAAAATTCACCCATATGAGATACATCAAAAATCCCAACATTTGATCTGACATTTATGTGTTCAAAAGAAATTCCTTCATATTGTATAGGCATATTAAAACCACCAAAATCAACCATTTTAGCATTTAGTTTGAGGTGTTNATTATAGAGAAATGTTTTTTTCATAAAAGTTTGTACAATTTAAAATCAATTTTTTAATTTACAATATGATAAAATTTTGCAGATATTTTTTTGGTTTTTTGTTAATAATACTAACAAATTTATCTACAGCACAACATACTTCAATTGAACAACATTTATCTGGAAGAGTTTCAGGTTTAAGAGTTAATTCTTTTTCTGGCACNCCTGGATCAATGAGTCAAATTAGAATTAGGGGAGAAGGTTCTTTTTCTTTAACTAANGAACCATTAATAGTAATTGATGGAATGCCTTTTTTAAATTCAGAAATAAAAGTTGATCCAAGAACTAGCGGTTTAAACTTGTTATCTATGATTAATCCCTCTGATATCGAGTCTGTTACTGTACTTAAAGATGCTGTTTCATTAGCTCAATATGGAATGAGAGGATCAAATGGAGTTATTGTAATCACAACTAAAAATGGNTCTGATAAAAGAAAAAGATTAAAAGAAATTTTAATAGAATATTTAAAATAGAATTATGAATTATAAATTAAAATTATCATTACTAATATTTTTCTCAATAATCAGTATGAATTTATATTCACAACAGTATAATTTTACTAAACAAGATACTTTGAGAGGTTCAATTACACCAGAAAGAGCCTGGTGGGATCTTGTTTATTATCATCTTGATATTTCTGTAAAACCTGANGAAAAGTTTATTNAAGGATCTAATACAATCACATATAACGTTTTAAACTCTAGTNANAGACTTCAAGTTGANTTACAATCCCCATTAAAAATTACAAAGGTTGAACAGAATGGTAATTTATTAGATTTTGAATCTCAAGGCAATGCTCATTTTATTAAACTTTTAGATAAACAAAAAAAAGGTACTATTCAATCTGTAAAAGTTTATTATGAAGGATACCCNAAAGANGCAGTTAGAGCTCCATGGGACGGAGGTTTATCATGGAAAAGAGATTCAAATGGAAAACATTTTGTTGCAACAAGTTGTCAAGGAATTGGAGCAAGTATATGGTGGCCAAATAAAGATCANATGTATGATGAAGTTGATAGTATGCTCATAAGTGTAAATGTTCCAAAAGACTTAGTTAATGTTTCTAATGGCAGACTAAAAAAAATAGATGAATATGAGGATTCTAAAACTTACCATTGGTATGTTTCAAATCCAATTAATAATTATGGAGTTAATATAAATATTGGAGATTATNTAAGTTTTNCAGANGTATACAACGGAGAAAAAGGACCACTTGATATGGTTTATTATGTTTTGAGAGATAATATTGAACGAGCTAGAACTCATTTTAAAGATGCACCAAAAATGATGGATGCTTTTGAATACTGGTTTGGACCTTATCCTTTTTATGAAGATAGTTTTAAAATTGTTGAGGTTCCNTACCTTGGAATGGAACANCAAAGCTCTATTACTTANGGAAATAAATATATGAAGGGATATCTTGGAAGAGACCTTTCCAGAACTGGNTGGGGTTTAAAATTTGACTATATAATCATACACGAAGCTGGTCATGAATGGTTTGCCAATAACATTACNTATAAAGACATTGCTGATATGTGGGTNCATGAATCTTTTACTACATACTCNGAAAATCTTTTTTTAGATTATCANTACGGAAATGAAGCTGCATCTGANTATGTAATTGGAACAAGAGANGGAATTTCTAATTCTTCTCCAATGATTGGACCATATGGAGTAAATAAAAGAGGAAGTGATCTTTACACTAAGGGAGCAAATTTATTACACACCTTAAGACAAATTGCTAAAGATGATGAAATTTGGAGAATGATATTAAGGGGGTTAAATAGTGAATTTTATCATCAGACAGTAGACACTAAGCAAATTGAAGAATTTATATCTTCAAAAATTGGATTTGATTTAACTACATTTTTTGATCAATATCTCAGNGANATTAGAATTCCAAATCTTGAATACAGNATTTCTGATGGTCTTTTAACATACAGNTGGNTAGATGTCATTGATNATTTTACAATGCCTTTANAAATTGAAGTTTTAGGNGAAAATATTTGGATCTATCCTACAACNAAGAAAAAATCAATAGAAATTAATTCTGATAGGATTAAAATTGACAGAGATTATTATGTAAAATCTGTAAAAATTTAATTTATTTTTTTTAGAAAATTAATTAAAGAAGGATAATTGTTATCAATAGAATTAATAAACTCATTATTCTTAAAATTTGTTTCTACATCAAAATGGTCTTGTTTTATATTGAGTATCTGATTGATGGAATCTATAAATTTAATTGGATGAGCTGTTTCAAAAAAGACTCCAGTTTGGTTTTTGCCTAAATTTCTTTTTAATCCAACTAGACCAACTGCTCCATGGGGGTCTAAAATATATTTTGATTTTTCAAATGTGTATTTTATCTCTTCTTTAGTTTCAATTTCATTAACTTTTTCACCTATTAAATTATTTGATAATTTTTTAAAATTATTTTCAAATATTTTCTCAATTCTAGGAAAATTATTTGGTATTGAAACATCCATAGCGTTAGAAATAGTTCTTTGAGTTTCATTTGGTGAAAAAACACCTGAACTTAAATATCTTGGTATTGTATCATTAATGTTTGTTGAGCTTATTATTTTATCAAAATTTAAACACATTTTTTGAGCCATAAATCCCGCGCATATATTTCCAAAATTTCCACTAGGTACTGAAATAGATATTTTGTTGTTTACGCCGTTTTTTTTAAGTTCCTTGTAAAGAATAAAATAATAAATTATTTGTGGCAACCATCTTCCAATATTAATTGAATTAGCAGAAGAGATATTTATATTTTTTCTTAAATCTTTGTCATTAAAAGCTTTTTTAACTAGTGTTTGACAATCATCAAAACTTCCATCAATTTCAACTGCATGTATATTATCCCCTTTAGTAGATATTTGTTTTTGTTGAAAAGAACTGATTTTCCCTTTTGGAAAAAGGACTATAACATTGATGTTCTTTTTTTTATGAAAACTTTCAGCAACTGCGGCACCTGTATCACCAGATGTTGCTACCAAAATATTTAAAATATTATTTTCTGTAAAATATTCTAGAGAGTTTGCTAGAAAACTTGCTCCAACATCTTTAAATGCTAGGGTAGGACCATGAAAAAGTTCAAATGAAAAGATATTTGAATCAATATTTTTAAGAGGAAAATCAAAATTTATAGTGTTATTAATTATGCTCTTTAATTTTCTTTCAGGAATCTCGTTATTAACAAAATCCTTCATAACCAAAAAACCAATTTCTTTATTCGATAAACTTGTTATATTAAAAATTATATCTTTTAAAGCATTGATTTTTTTAGGAAAATATAGACTTCCATCCGGTGATAAGCCATTAAATATTGATTCTTTAAATGAATCATTAATATTTGAATTAATTAAACTAGTAAACATCCTTAAATGATTTTTATTCCTTCATCATTTACTGCTGAAACATAACTTTTGAAATCCAAATTCTTTTTATTTAAATAATCTTCAAGTTTTCTTTTTACTTTATTAGCATTTTCAGGACCTTTAGATAAAGAAAACATTGAAGGTCCTGAACCTGAAATTCCAAAACCAATTGAGCCATTTTCAAGTGCAATCTGTTTAAGATTATTGAATTCAGGTATTAATTCAGACCTGTAAGGCTCAGCAATTATATCTTTAATTGACCTACTAATCAATTCATAATCTTCTGTATAAAGAGCACTAATTAATGCTCCGAGGTTAGATGCCTGCTCAGTTAATTTAGAGATTTCAATCTTTCTTCCTATAATAGCCCTAGAATCTGATGTTTTTATCTCAATTTGAGGATGAATTATAGTAACAAATAATTCAATTGGAGTATTAAGTCTAACTATGTCAAGAGTAGTATTATCTCTGACAAGAGTTATTCCACCAAGTAGTACA
>NZOB01000040.1 GCA_002693085.1 Flavobacteriaceae bacterium
CTGAGCCAGAACCAGAACCAGAACCTGAGCCAGAACCTGAACCAGAACCAGAACCAGATCCTGAACCAGAGCCTGAAGAAAAGGAAGGTTTTTTTAAGAGGTTATTGAAAAAAACCAATAAAAAAAGTTTAGATAAAAGCTTAGAAAAAACAAGTAATTCGTTTTTTGATAAAATTAAGAAAGCTGTAGTAGGTAAAACAAAGGTTGATGTAGAAGTTTTAGATGAATTGGAAGAAATTCTTATTACTTCTGACGTTGGAGTAAAAACTACAATAAAAATAATTGATGCTATTGAATCAAGAGTTGCAAAGGAGAAATACACCAATCCTCAAGAGTTAGATTTAATTTTAAAAGAAGAAATTGGAAATATCATTTTTGATGAAAAAAATGATGATTTTGATATTGATGATAAACCATATGTAATTTTAGTTGTTGGTGTTAATGGTGTAGGAAAAACAACATCTATTGGTAAACTTGCTGCTTTTTTCAAATCCCAGGGATTGTCTGTAATGATTGGAGCAGCTGATACTTTTAGAGCTGCAGCTATAGAGCAATTGGAAGAATGGGCAACTCGTGCTGGAGTTGAGATAGTAAAACAACAAATGGGTAGTGATCCAGCTTCAGTTTCTTATGACACATTGAATTCTGCAATTAAAAAAAATAAAGATGTTGTAATAATAGATACTGCAGGTAGATTACATAATAAGATTAATCTGATGAATGAATTGTCTAAGATTAGTCGAGTTTTACAAAAACTCAATATTAATGCACCTCATGAAATTTTATTAGTTTTAGATGGTTCTACAGGTCAAAATGCTTATGAACAAGCAAAACAATTTTCTGAAGCTACTAAAGTAACATCTATGATGGTCACAAAATTAGATGGTACAGCAAAAGGTGGAGTGGTAATTGGAATTTCAGATCAATTAAGTATTCCAATAAAATTTATTGGAACTGGCGAATCAATTGAAGATTTAGAATTATTTGATAAGAAAGATTTTGTTGAATCCTTCTTTCAAAATAAAATTTTATGAGAGCAAGATCTTCAAAAAAAAATAAAATCAATGTAGTTACATTAGGTTGTTCAAAAAATTTATATGATTCTGAAATACTTATTTCTCAACTTAAGGCAAATAACAAAAATGTTGTTCATGAAGAAGATGGAAATATAATTGTTATTAATACCTGTGGATTTATTGATAATGCAAAACAAGAGTCTATTGATACTATCTTACACTATTCTGAATTAAAAAAGAAAGGTAAGATTGATCGATTGTATGTAACTGGATGTTTAAGTGAAAGATATAAAGATGACTTAATAAAAGAAATTCCCGATGTTGATCATTTTTTTGGAACTTCAGACTTACCTCACTTATTAAAATACTTAAGGGCTGACTATAAAAAAGAATTACTAGGTGAAAGATTTCTTTCAACCCCAAAAAATTATGCATATTTAAAAATTTCAGAGGGATGTAATAGAAAATGTTCATTTTGTGCAATTCCATTAATGAGAGGGAAGCATATGTCTAGACCAATAGATGAAATTATACAAGAAGCAAAACAAATGGCGTCGCAAGGTATTAAAGAGTTGATCCTAATTGCTCAGGAATTAACTTATTACGGGATTGATATTTACAAAGAAAGAGCTCTTTCTAAACTACTTAAAAAATTGTGTAGAGTAGAAGGTATTGAATGGATTAGATTGCATTATGCCTATCCTTCAGGTTTCCCTGATGAAATTATTGATGTTATAAAAAGTGAGAAAAAAATTTGTAATTATTTAGATATTCCTCTTCAACATATTTCAGATAAGATTTTAAAATCAATGCGAAGAGGAGCTGGAAAAAATAAAATAAATAATTTGATAACAAAAATTAGAAAAAAAATTCCAGGTATTGCCCTTAGAACAACTTTGATTGTTGGATACCCAGGAGAAAAAANAGAAGATTTTGAGGAGTTATGTGAATGGGTAAAGCAAACCAAGTTTGATAGATTAGGTTGTTTTACTTATAGTCACGAAGAAAATACACATGCTTACAGTCTTGAGGATGATGTTTCAGATGAAGATAAAAAGTTAAGGCAAAATACTATTATGAAAATCCAATCAGAAATTTCAAGTAGCCTTAATAAAGAAAAGATAGGTAAAATAATTAAGTGTATAATTGACAGATTCGAAGATGGATATTATATTGGTAGAACTGAGTTTGACTCACCTGATGTTGATAACAATGTTTTGATAAAATCTCAATCTGGACACTTAAGGATAGGTGAATTTTACGATGTAAAAGTCAATGATTCAACAGAATATGATTTAATTGCTGAAATTNTATGAAAAGAAATATCTCAGTTGAAATGAATACTTCTGGTCATTTACCAGATATCACCTATGATTATGTCCAAGACAAAAAACTTAAAAAATTTTATGGAAGATCTTTTAAAATTGAAAATTTTAAGAATCAAATTTTTGATAAACGTAATTTTTCTGATGAAAAAAGAAAAATTTTGGTAGAAGTTCTTAAAGATCAAAATAAAAATTTTCAGCATATTAATGCATATAATGAGATTGATTCATTACTAAAAAAGAATAGCTATACAGTAACTACTGGCCATCAACTTTCCCTTTTCACTGGGCCATTATTTTTTATTTANAAGATAATTCAAGTAATAAAGATTTGTGATGAACTAAAAGATAATTA
Organism: Flavobacteriaceae bacterium; assembly: GCA_002693085.1. Next base: position 2,697 of record NZOB01000040.1, read on the forward strand.
CAGTAAATATAATTTTATTCCTATTTTTTGGATGGCATCAGAAGATCATGATTTTGAAGAAATAAGAAGTTTTAATTTATATNAAAAAACATTTTTATATNACTACAACTATAAAAACTTTTGCACAGGAAAAATTAAAACTTTGCAAATGTCTTCAATTTATAAGGAATTAAAAATTTTATTTAAAGGTAAACCCAATGAAAAAGCTTTGTTAGATCTTTTTAATAAATCATATAAAAAAGAAAAAAATTTCTCTGATGCAACAAGATCATTAGTTTATGAATTATTTAAGGATTATAATATTTTAGTTCTCGATCCAGATGATCACAGACTAAAGCTAAGTTTTAAAGAAATAGCATTAGATGAGTTAAAAAATTTCTCTACACATAAAATTGTAAATAATACAATTAAAAAAATTAAAAATTCTTATGACAAAAAAGTTAAAATTCAGGTCAATCCTAGAATTTTAAATTTATTTTATTTATCAAAATCAAAAAGGTATAGAATTGAATTTAAAGAANNTGAGTATGTNTTAATNGNNAAAAACATAACATTTAAAAAGGATGAATTTATTAATCATATTGAATCCAACCCTAACAGTATCTCACCGAACGTTATTTTGAGACCTTTGTATCAAGAATCTATACTTCCGAATTTAGCATATGTTGGAGGTGGTTCCGAAATATCATATTGGCTTGAATTAAATGATTTATTCAAATTTTACTCATTGCCCTTTCCAATTCTTGTTGTAAGAAAATCATTGTTATTAATTAATAAAAGAGATTTTGAGAAAATAGATAATTTGAATTTAAAAATTCAAGACTTTTTTTTAAAAAAGGATCAACTTATTAGAAAGTTTCTTAAATCAAGCGATGAATATAANTTTAGCTTAAAAAATATATTACATAGTNATACTAAAAATATTNATGAATTAAAAAAAGAACTTTCTTCAATAGATAATTCATTAGCTTCAGTTTTGGAAGCTTTAAAAACAAGACATGAAAAAGATTTTAATTCNTTAGAAAAGAAAGTGATTAAAGCTATCAAATTAAAAAACTCNCAAAAATTGAAATCTATTGATAAAATTTTTGAAAAGATATTCGTTAATGGTACTCCACAAGAAAGATTTNTAAATTTTTCTCATTTTTACGCTGTATACGGCCATGAATTTATTGATTTTATATTTANTATTATTGAACCATTTGACTCAAGATTGCAAGTCTGTGAAATTTAATTTTATTTATCATTTTTAATGATGTATTTTTGAAAATGCAAGAAAAGGTTCTAATTCTTGATTTCGGATCCCAGTATACGCAACTTATTGCCAGAAGAGTTAGGGANCTTAACATNTATTGTGAAATATTTCCGTTTAACAACAATAAGTATAAGATCNGTGATTATAAAGCACTAATTCTATCNGGATCTCCATACTCAGTTAGGTCTNAAGATTCATTGAAAATTAATATCGANAANATAAGAGGAGTTTTACCTNTTCTCGGAATCTGNTATGGTGCTCAGTTACTAGCTCATAACAGTGGGGGTNTAGTAAAAGCATCAAAGACTAGAGAATATGGTAGAGCTAATNTTCAGTCTATTGATAATACAAATAATCTCTTCTCTAATATTCAAAACTCTTCTCAGGTTTGGATGAGTCATGCGGATACAATTTTTAAGTTACCTCCTTCCACAAAGAGAATAGCAAGTACCAAAGATGTTGAAAATGCAGCATTTCAATTTATAGATGAAAATACTTTTGGAATTCAATTTCATCCTGAGGTGTATCACAGTTCTGACGGAAAGACATTATTAAAAAATTTTTTGGTTGATATAGCTAATATTAANCCNAATTGGACCGCTAGTTCATTTGTTGACAAAACAATACATGAGCTCAAAAATATAATCGGAGATGAAANTGTTGTTCTAGGTTTATCTGGTGGGGTAGACTCATCAGTTGCAGCCGTATTACTAAACAAAGCTATTGGAAATAATTTGTACTGTGTTTTTATTGATAATGGTTTACTGCGAAAAAATGAATTTGATTCTGTTTTAAAGCAATATGAAGGTATGGGTTTAAACGTGAAGGGGGTAGATGCGAAAGATAAATTTTATTCAGCCCTAAAAAACATTGATGACCCTGAAAAAAAGAGAAAAGTAATTGGAAAAGTTTTTGTTGATGTTTTTGATGAAGAATCAAAAAAAATTAACAATGTAAAGTGGCTTGGTCAAGGGACAATTTATCCTGATGTTATTGAGTCAATTTCTGTTAAAGGTCCTTCAGCTACAATTAAATCACATCATAATGTTGGTGGTTTACCTGACTACATGAAATTAAAAGTTATAGAACCTTTAAAAATGTTATTTAAAGATGAAGTTAGAAGAGTAGGAAAAGAGTTAAAAATTAGTGATAATATATTAAAAAGACATCCTTTTCCTGGTCCAGGCTTAGCTATTAGAATTCTTGGGGATATTAATGAAGAAAAAGTTAAAATTCTTCAGGATGCGGATGAGATTTTTATTACTGAATTGATTTCTAATAATCTTTACGATAAAATTTGGCAAGCTGGTGTTATTTTACTTCCAATTAAATCTGTTGGGGTTATGGGTGATGAAAGAACATATGAAAATTGTGTTGTTTTAAGAGCTGTNACGTCAACTGATGGTATGACAGCTGATTGGGTCAACTTACCATATGAGTTTTTACAAGATGTTTCAAATAAGATCATTAACAATGTGAAAGGTATTAATAGGGTTGTATATGATATTAGTTCAAAACCTCCTGCAACAATTGAATGGGAATAATGAAAAAAATATTTTTTATAACATTACTATTTTCANTAAGTCTTNATTCACAGGAAAAAACATATGATTTTCTTTCAAACTATGATTCAATAATTAACCATACTGTTCAAAAAAAAGAAACCCTTTTTAGTTTGTCAAAAAAATATGGATTATCAATCGATGAAATAATAAANGCTAATCCAGGAATTCAAATTGATAAATTAAAAAGAAGATCTATTCTNGTTATTCCTTTAAAGAAAAAAAATGTAGCTAAAGATGAAATTAATATNATAGTTGATTCAATAAAAAANGACTCAGTACTCCNATCTGATTTAAAATTAAATGATTTAACAAAAGAAAAATTTAAGAAAATTGATTTTGAATTAGCTTTTCTTGCCCCTTTTAAATTAAATACTGTAGTGTTAGATTCAGTAGAAGATACAGAAAAGACTCTTGGNGAACTAAACTTGACAACTATTTCAATTAATTTTTATAATGGTGTTACTTATGCAATTCAAGAGTTGAAGGATTTAGGTATTAATGTCAGCTTGAGTGTNTATGATACAGAGAATGATTTAAATAAAATTGATCAATTAAAAAGCCTAGATTTAAATAAGTTTGATTTGATTATAGGCCCTTTTATTTCAAGAAACTTTAATAAATTCAATTCTGATAATAGCTCATTAATAGTGTCTCCTCTCGTCGAAGAGGGAATAGNTNCTAAAGATAATGTAATTATTACAACAACTAATAATTCGTTAAAATCCTCCCGTGTTTTTGATATTATTGACAGTGAAATTAATCTAATGGAAGATCAATGTGCTATAATTATTTCTGACTCAGAAAATATAAGTTCAAAATCAAAACTTATAAGTAGATTTCCTAATGCAGAAGTTGTTGATATTGATAATGAAAATCTTTTTGTTGATCCTGAGATAACTGACTCTTTGATGGGGTTTAATAAACAAAATTGGGTTTTTTTAGAAACATCNAAAACAAATGTTATATCTAGTGTAACTTCTCTTNTAAATTCTCAAAATAATAACGATAGAAAAATTAGATTATTTTCAACTGTGAGTTCTGAAAANTATGAAAATTCAAATATTAGTCTTGAAAAACTTGGTAATTTAAATTTTATTTATCCATCAAATTCAAAACCTTCAANGAGTTTTGAGTACAACAATTTTTATGAGAACTACATTGAAAAATATGGAAATGAGCCAGATAGAATTTCAATTAAAGCTAGAGATCTCACTTATGACTTAATCTTAAGAATAGCCGTATTTAAAAAATTTGAAAATTCTTTGCNNTATGGTGAAACAACTTATTTTCAAAATAAGTTTGATTATANTTTTAAAGATAGTTTTTACAGAAATCGATCATTTTTTATTTTGAGACACAGAGATCTNGAAATTTTGGAAATTCAAGAACCCAATAATGAACAATAGTTTTNTATTTTTGAAAAATTATTAATGAAATCTAAAATTCTTCCTAAATATATTTTNGTAACTGGNGGTGTAAGTTCATCACTTGGTAAGGGTATTATTTCTGCTTCTCTTGCAAAATTATTACAATCAAGAGGTTTAAATGTTACAATTCAAAAATTTGATCCATACATTAATATCGATCCAGGAACTTTGAATCCATANGAACATGGAGAATGCTACGTAACAGAGGATGGTACTGAAACAGATTTAGATTTAGGTCACTATGAAAGGTTTTTAAATATTAGAACTAGTGAATCTAATAATACCACNACNGGTCAGATTTACCAAACAGTTATAAANAAAGANCGTAAAGGTGATTTTTTAGGAAAGACAGTACAAGTAATTCCTCACATCACTAACGAAATTAAAAGAAGAATTAAATTAATTCAAGAGGAAANGAGTTATGATGTTATAATTACTGAGCTTGGAGGAACTGTTGGTGATATTGAATCATATCCCTTTATTGAAGCTGTAAGACAATTTAGNTGGGAGGTTGGTATGGGNAATAGTNTAGTCATTCATTTAACATTATTNCCATATTTGTCAGCAGCTGGTGAATTAAAAACTAAACCAACACAACATTCCGTTAAAAAATTAATGGAATCTGGTGTAAATGCCGATATTATTGTGTGTAGAACTGAACATAGCTTAAATGATGATTTAAGNAAAAAGATTGCTCTTTTTTGTAATGTTGAAATTGAATCAGTTATAGAGTCCATCGATGCCTCTACTATATATGAGGTGCCTATTTTAATGCAAAATGAAAAGTTAGATGATGTTGTTTTAAAGAAATTAAATTTAAATAATATTAAATCATCAAAGCTTGATAANTGGAATGCATTCGTTAAAAAAATAAAAAANCCATCAAATGAAGTTAGTATTGGTNTAATAGGTAAATACGTTGAATTACAAGATTCATACAAATCAATTTTAGAGTCCTTTGTCCATGCTGGTGCTGCAAACGATGTAAAAGTTAATGTTATCCCTATTCATTCGGAAGAAATTAATATAAAATCTTCTGATCAAATTTTTAAAAACCTAAATGGTATTTTGGTTGCCCCTGGTTTTGGAGAAAGAGGTGTTGAAGGTAAAATTGAAGCAATTAGAATTGCAAGAGAAAAAAATATTCCTTTTTTAGGAATTTGTTTGGGAATGCAGATGGCAGTTATTGAATTTGCAAGAAATGTTTTAGGTTTTAATAAAGCAAATTCTACTGAGATGGATATAAATTGTAAATACCCAGTAATTTCTATGATGGAAAGTCAAAAAAACATTAAGGAAAAAGGAGGTACTATGAGATTAGGATCTTGGAAATGTGTTTTAGAAAATAACTCATTAGCTCACAAAATCTATTCAACCAATGAAATTAACGAGAGACATAGACATAGATATGAATTAAATTTTGAATTTATGAAAGAACTTTNTCAAAATGGAATGGTTTTCTCTGGAAAAAATCCTGATACTGGCTTAGTTGAGATAATTGAGCTATCTGATCATCCTTGGTTTTTTGGTGTTCAATTTCATCCTGAGTATAGAAGCACGGTTGAAGAGCCACATCCAGTTTTTTTATCATTTGTAAAAGCATCCCTAAGTCACAAAAATAAATAATGGAAGAAAGTAGAATTGACCCTTATCAAATTGTTGGTTTTTTGTTATTAATAGCTTGCGCTTTTTATGTTTTTAATATGTCTCCACAACCAGTGGAAAANATCAATGAAAATAATTCAGAAAATCAGATTGAATCTTCTNGCACTGTTACTACTGAATTAAATGATAATTCATTGGTTTTAAATGATAATGATACTCAAATAATTCAAGAAGAGGTATTTANACTTCAGAATGAGGACATTNTTTTAAAAATAAGTAATAAGGGTGGNGNGATTATAGAGTCTACCCTAAAAAAATATAATGATCAAGATGAGAATCCTTTAAAAATTTATGATAATAATCAGAGCCTATATATTACGTCTAGTCAAAAATCTTTTGATACCTCAGCTCTCATGTTCCAACATTCGTTAACTAATAATGAATCTGGTACTGAACTAAGACTAGTTCATATGCTTGACGATATTAGCAGTGTTGAATTTGTTTATTTTTTACCANNTAAAGGTTATTTATTTGATTTNAACNTTAGTTCAAANAACCTAAATGTTAATGATGCTNAATTAAATTGGAATCTAAAATCATTTAGGAATTCAAGAAGTCCAACTTATGAAAATAGGTACACATACTTAAATTANAAAAATGATGATGATATTGAGGATTTAAGTGCATATAGTGATGACTCCGAAACTGGCAATGCAAAATGGATTTCTTACAGTCAGCATTTTTTTAATTCTTTTGTGATTTTTAATGATGTAAAAAAGAATATTAAATTCAATNCTGTCAACATTGATAGCGATGATGATGATATTAAATATTTAAAGTTATTTGAAACCCAAGTTCCATTAATAAATGATTCAAGAAATCAGATTAATGAGTCACTTAAGTTGTATATAGGGCCAAATGATTATTATGTTTTAAATGAGTCATATGANGGTATTTCTGATTCTATATGGTTTGGTTGGGGTATTTTTGGGTGGATAAATGAAAATATTTTCTTTCCACTATATTACTATTTGAGCTCATTTTTTTCTGCTGGTATTGCAATTATTATTATGGTTATTNTAACTAGGTTGGTTATGTCACCAGTACAGTATAAAATGTATTTAGGTCAAGCTAAAATGAGAATATTAAAACCTGAAATTTCTGCAGTTTCTGAAAAATACAAGGATGATCCAATGAAAAGGAATCAGGAAACTATGAAAATATACAATCAGGCTGGAGCAAATCCTCTTNCAGGATGTTTACCTGCATTAATTCAATTACCTGTTTTTTATGCTNTATTTTGTTTTTTNCCAGTAGCTTTTGCTTTAAGAGGTGAATCTTTTCTGTGGGCAGATGATTTAAGTTCTTATGATGTTATTGCAGAATTACCCTTTTATATTCCATTTTATGGAGACCACGTAAGTTTGTTCCCTATTACAGCCGCTGTTGCTATGTTTTTCTACACTAAAATGTCAGGGAGTCAACAAATGCAACCATCTCAACCTGGCATGCCTAATATGAANTTTATAATGTATGTTATTCCATTCACTCTCCTTATTTTCTTTAATAATTTTGCTAGTGGATTNTCNTTATATTATACAATTTCTAATATTCTTACAATAATTATTATGCTTACTATTAAGAATTTTATTCTTGATGAGAAAAAAATCTTAGCTACAATTGAAGAAAAAAAGAAGCAACCTTCATCTGAAAATCGTTTCCAAAGAAGATTGAGAAAGATGCAAGAAATGATGGAAGAGGCTGAAAAGAAACAGAAACTCAAAAGAAAAAAATAATTATGGCTACNTCTTCTACAAGAGTTGTAGTTGCAATGTCAGGTGGAGTTGACTCAAGTGTAGCTGCATTTTTATTAAAAAAACAAGGTTATGATGTGTTAGCTATATTTATGAAAAACTGGCATGATGAAAGTGTAACTATTTCTGCTGAATGCCCATGGTTAGAGGATAGTTATGACGCAATGTTAGTAGCTGAAAAACTTAATATACCCTTTCAAGTAATTGATTTAAGTAATGAATATAAAGATAAGATTGTTGATTACATGTTTAATGAATATGAAGAGGGTAGAACACCTAACCCNGATATCCTATGTAATAGGGAAATAAAGTTTGATATTTTTCTTAATACTGCATTAAAATTAAATGCAGATTTTATTGCAACTGGTCACTATGCTCAAGTTGAATCTAAGGAATTGGATGGAAATAAAGTTTATTATCTAAAANCTGGAANAGATAAAGATAAGGATCAGTCGTATTTTTTATGTCAATTGAATCAGTTTCAGTTAAGTAAAACTCTTTTTCCAATAGGTTCTTTGAAAAAAGATGAGGTAAGATCAATAGCAAAAGATAATGAATTGATAACTGCTNATAAAAAAGATTCTCAAGGTTTATGTTTTGTTGGTAAGGTAAAATTACCAGATTTTTTACAACAGAAACTTTCAAAAAAGAAGGGTAATGTTGTTTTGATACCAANAGATTTAAACTTATATNATAANTTTAATAATGAAGAATATGAAAATGATGATTCCAATGGTTATTTATATNAACCNGATATGGGAAAAGTTATTGGTGAACATTCTGGAGCACATTACTTTACCGTTGGACAGAGAAAAGGATTGTCAATAGGTGGTATGAAAGATCCTTTATTTGTTCTTGCNACAGATACCAANAAAAATATAATTTACGTTGGAGAAGGAGAAAATCATCCAGGTCTTTACAGATTCTCATTAAGAGTAAAAAAAACAAAAATGCATCANGTAGTTGGTAAATTAAATTTATCTAATTNTCAAAGTTTATCAGCTAGAATTAGATATAGACAGCCTTTACAAAAGATTGATGTTAAATTAATGGATAAATATTATTTAATAAGTTTTGATAAGAAACAGAAGTCAATAGCTAAAGGTCAATTTGTTGCAATTTATAANGNTGATAATTTAATTTCNTCAGGNATTATAGATTAATTTCTACTTGATTTTTAATTAAATCTTCAAAAACTTCTCTTTTTCTTATAATTTTTAATTCATTTTCNATATATAATACCTCTGCAGNTNTATATCTTGAATTGTAATTACTGCTCATTGAAAAACAATANGCACCNGCATTACTAAAGCTTAAAATATCACCTGGACTGATTGAAGAGATTTTTCTATTATTTGCAAATGTATCTGTTTCACATATGTAGCCAACAACACTGTAATACCTTTCTNTATCATTTGGATTTGAAATATTTTCGATGAAATGATTAGCGCCATACATCATGGGTCTAATTAAATGATTGAATCCACTATCAATTTGTGCAAAAACTGTAGAAGTTGTTTGTTTAATTGAATTCACTTTACAAAGGAATTTACCTGCCTCACTAACTAAGAACTTACCGGGTTCAAACATTAATGTAAGGTCTTTTCCATAATTTTCNCAAAATGTATTAAATCTTTTAGTTAGTTTTCTGCCTAACTCTTCAATGTTNGTTTCTGAATCTCCTGGNTTGTATGGTACTTTAAATCCNCTTCCAAAATCTATAAAGTCTAAGTTTTTAAATTTTTCAGCAATCCTAAATAAAATTTCGGATGCATTTAAAAAAACATCTATATCTAAAATATCACTACCTGTATGCATGTGAACTCCATTTATTATAAGTCCAGTATTTTCTACAATTCTTTCNATATGAGGAGCTTGATGTATGCTAATACCAAATTTAGAGTCAATATGTCCAACAGAAATTTTAGAATTTCCTCCTGCCATGATATGCGGGTTAATTCTGATACACACAGGAATTTTTTTGTGTTTATTACCAAACTCTTCCAATACTGCTAAGTTGTCAATATTTATTTTTGCTCCAATCTTTGCAACTTTCTCAATTTCATCTAAANAAACACCGTTAGGTGTATAAATTATCTTATTTGGTTCAACTCCAGCTCTGATAGCTAGTTCAACTTCTTGGATNGAAACAGCATCAATTCCAGCCCCCATATTAATTAAATACTTTAAGATTGAAATGTTAGAAGAAGCCTTTACAGCATAATTAATTTGAAGTTTTTTAACATTTTTAAAGGATTCTGTTAGCTTAANAAACTGAGATTTAATTTTATTTGAATCGTAAACATAAAGAGGACTCCCGTATTGACGAACAGCATCTAAAANTATTTGATTTTTCATGTCTGCAAATCTAAAATTTTATGTAAATATTGACTTTAAAAAANTGTTTTTTAATAAATTAAAATGAATTAGTTATAAATAAAACAAAAAACTAATTTGATTAAAAGGTTAAACAGATTAGATTTAGTAATTTTAGGTCCAATTATGAATCTCCACGAATACCAAGCTAAAACAATATTGTCAAATTTTGATGTACCAATTCAACGAGGTAAGGTTACTGATAACATTAATGAAGTTGAAGATGTTGCAAAATCTTTAAATCATGAAACNGGAACTGAATGGTTTGTTGTAAAAGCTCAAATTCATGCTGGNGGTAGAGGTAAAGGCGGTGGAGTNAAAGTTGCTAAAAGTATTGATGAATTAAAGAATTTTTCATCNGATATTTTNGGTATGATGTTAAAAACTCCTCAAACACCAAAAGAAGGAAAACTTGTTCAGAAAATTTTAATCGCTGAAGATGTTTATTATCCGGGTGAATCTGATCCTGAAGAATATTACTTTTCTGTACTTCTAAATAGAAATACTTCAAAGTACATGATAATGTATTCTAGACAAGGTGGTATGGATATAGAAAAAGTTGCTGAAGAAACACCCGATTTAATCTTTTATGAAGAAATTGATCCTCTATTAGGTTTAATGCCTAATCAATTAAGAACTATTGCTTTTAATTTAGNTTTAAGTGGTCAAGCCTTTAAAAATATGCTNTCCTTTGCCTCAAAATTATATAATGCATTCATTGAGTCTGATGCTTCTTTGCTTGAAATTAACCCTGTTTTAAAAACTTCAGATAATAAGATTTTNGCTGTGGATGCAAAAATGGTTTTAGATGATAATTCNNTAATTCGTCATAAAAATTACGAAGCCTTAAGAGATTTAAGTGAAGAAAACCCTGTTGAAACTGAAGCAAAGGAAGTTGGGTTAAATTATGTTGATTTAGATGGAAACATAGGTTGTATGGTAAATGGTGCTGGTCTAGCTATGGCTACAATGGATTTGATTNAACANTCTGGAGGAGANCCTGCTAATTTTCTTGATGTTGGTGGTACAGCTGATGCAAAAAGAGTAGAAGTAGCTTTTAATTTNATTCTTAGAGATCCGAAAGTAAAGGCGGTATTAGTAAATATTTTTGGCGGAATAGTTAGGTGTGATAGAGTTGCGAATGGTATTGTTGATGCTTATAAAAATATGGGTGANAAAATTAAAGTTCCAATAATTGTGAGACTACAAGGAACTAATGCCGAGCAAGCAAAAGAAATAATTGACAATGCAGGTTTAAAAATTTATAGCGCTGTTGAATTCAGTGAAGTACCTCAAAAAATAAAAGAAGTTCTTAATTAAGTGTCAAAATGACACTATTTTTTCTTANTTNNATGACATAATGNCATAANTAGATGATTGGCTCATTTTTAGTANATGTGTTTTAAATGTTTAACAAAAAATAATAATTATGAATATAATAACACATAACACTAAACCTGTCTTTTTTGAAGACTTTATTAATAATTTTTTTGGATCGAATATTTACAATGATATTCCACCTTATAATATTATTGAAACTGATAAAGAATTTTTAATTGAATTTTCAGTTCCTGGTTTTAATAAAAAAGACTTTTCAATTGAAGTTGAAGAAAATAACTTAAAAGTATCTAAGCTTTCNNCAGAAAATGATAAACTTGAAAATAAATTTTATAAAAGACAGTTTAATTATTCTCAGTTTGAAAAAAATTTCACAATTCCTGAAGAAGTTAATATTGATAAAATNAATTCAATATATGAAAATGGAATTTTAAAAATATTTCTTCCAAAAATTAAAGAATTTAAACAAAGTAAAATTAAATCAATTCAAGTGAAATAAATAAAAAGCGGATAATTTATCCGCTTTTTTTATAAATATCGATTAAATCTCTTAATCTTGCAGCTTCTAAAAAATTAAGCTCTTTAGCAGCATCCTCCATCTGTTTTCTTATTTCTCTAATTAATTTTTCTTTTTCAGCTTTAGTTATATTTAGATCAACTTTAGAGTTATCATCAATTTTAATTATTGATTTATTTTCTGTTATTTTTTCTTTTTCAAATGTATCCNTTACATTNTTGATTATTTGTTTNGGAGTTATTTTATTTTGTAGNTTATATAATTCTTGTTTNNCTCTTCNTTTTTTTGTTAAATCTATAGTTTCTTGCATACTTTTAGTAATCTTATCNGCATACATTATCGCTTTTCCATTAATATTTCTCGCAGCTCTACCTATTGTTTGAATTAATGATTTTCTACTTCTTAAAAAACCTTCCTTGTCGGCGTCCAGAATAATTACTAAAGAAACTTCAGGAAGATCTAACCCNTCTCTNAGTAAATTAACACCTACAAGAACATCAAATGTTCCAGATCTTAGCTGATTTAATATTTCAATTCTTTCAATTGTATCAACATCACTATGAATATATCTTGATTTAATATTTACATTTAAAAAGTATTTCACCAATTCTTCTGACATTCGNTTTGTTAGAGTTGTTATTANAACTCTTTCATTGCTTTCTATTCTTTCTTGAACTTCATTTATAATATCATCAATCTGATTTTTTGTTTTTCTTACCTCAATTTCAGGATCTAAAAGTCCAGTAGGTCGTAAAATCTGTTCGATAAAAATTCCTTCACATTTAAGCATTTCATAATCAGAAGGTGTAGCACTTACGTAAATTGTTTGATTTTGTAATATTTCAAATTCATCAAATTTCAATGGNCTGTTATCCATTGCTGCAGGTAGTCTAAATCCATATTCTACCANATTTTCTTTTCTNCTTCTATCTCCTCCATACATTGCTCTTATTTGAGGAATTGTTACGTGACTTTCATCAATAATAGTGATAAAGTCATCAGGAAAATAATCTATTAAACAAAATGGTCTAGTGCCAGGCTTACGACCATCAATATATCTTGAATAGTTCTCAATTCCTGAGCAATATCCAAGTTCTTGCATCATCTCTAAATCAAATAATGTTCTTTCTTCTAATCTTTTAGCTTCAAGGTGCTTACCTATCTCCTTAAAATATTCAACTTGTTTTCCGAGATCAATTCTTATTTGATCCATTGCCTTAAATAAAACATCATTTTGTGTGGCAAACATATTTGCTGGAAAAATCGAAATAGATTCAAGTTTTAATTTATTTTTTTCATTTATTTCTTCAATTGATTCTATATCATCACCAAAAAAACTAAATCTAACTTTTGAATCCCTGTAGCTCAAATAAACCTCAATTATATCACCTTGAACTCTAAATGTCCCAGGTTCTAGATCAANTTGAGATCTACTATAGAGTGAATTAGCAAGACTTTTCAAAAGTTGAGTTCTNGAAATAGATGAGTTTAAATCTACGTGTATTGTATTCTTTCTATATTCAATTGGATTTCCAATTCCATATAAACAAGAAACTGATGCAACAACTATAACATCTCTTCTTCCGCTTAATAAACTTGATGTGGTACTTAATCTTAATTTTTCTATTTCATCATTAATCGATAAATCTTTTTCAATGTATGTATTAGTNACTGGAATGTATGCCTCTGGTTGATAATAATCATAATACGAAACAAAATATTCAACTAAGTTATTTGGAAAATATTCTTTAAGCTCAGAAAATAGCTGTGCTGCTAATGTTTTATTGTGAGCTAAAACTAGTGTNGGTCTATTTGTTTTTTCAAGAACATTAGCAATTGTAAAAGTTTTTCCGGATCCAGTTACACCTTCAAGAGCTTGAAATTTTTCATTTTTATTAATTCCATCAACTAACTTNTTAATTGCTTCTGGTTGATCACCCGCAGGCTTGTAATTAGATTTTAAAGAAAAATTAATCAAAATTTATTTTTGAATTAGATAAAAGTAATTTATATAACTTTAATAATTGTTACAACATTTCTAAAAATAATCAATTGGNACATAGACACGATGTTAAAATATCAAATAAGAAGCCATCCTATAAAATTAGTGATCTTTTCTTTCAGTACTTGAAGGATTACAATAGAGTAGAAGATTTAACAGTTCAATACGATGATTTGCTCAGATATGTTGGTTCTGTAGATGTTTATGATACTAATGATAAAAATACTCTATGGCAAAGAGTTTATTATAATGATAACGAGAGATTAGAGCTTGAAAACAACTTAAAAAAAATATATAATGTTTTATATTCTGATGGTAGTGACACCAATACAGAATTTTTAACAATAGACGGAATTGATTACTGTACTTTTGGAAACTCAAATCCATTTAGAGTAAAAGTTAGAAATAAGTTAAATGATAATTTTACTTATTATTATATCAAAAAAGCTGATTCGTCTAGAATTTACGGTCTTGAGCTAGAACATATCACATCGCNATATAATTTGAATTTTNTTTTGAATAATAACACACTAATTGAAGAACATATACCTGGAATTCCAGGGGATGAGTTTTTTAATAATAAGCTTAAATCCTGTAATGATAATGANAAATCTCAAATTGCTAAAGAGTTTGTAAAATTTAGTGAAAGATGTATGATTAGATTACTCGGTGATATGAGGTCTTATAATTATGTCATAATTCCNATTCATGATTTTGATCAAGTTGTATATAAAATAAGAGCAATAGATTTCGACCAACAAAGCTACGAAGCTGATTTTAAAGTTTATAGACCTCAATTATTTAAAGAAAACATACCAGTCGTTGAATTAATTAAAGAAAAACTAATTCCAGATTCAATTAATCAATATAAAATTGAAGAAAGAGCAATTATAGTTAAAAGAATTTTAGGTTCTCAGAAAAGAGTTGATAATCTATTAAAAGCTATGAAAAANGATTCAATTTCAACCGATGAAAATGTAAAGCAACTTACTCAACAAATTTACCATCTTACAAAAGACAATGATTTTAAGTATTGTACTAANATGGGACAAATAATGGAATCGTCTTTTAATTATCTTTTAAGTAATTATGAAAGTAGTGAGATGTTAAGAACTAATTGATTTTTAAATACCAATAAAATTGAATCACAAAAATTAATATTGCAACCATTAAGTGTATTGGTTGCGTCATGATTGGAAATGCAAAGTAATACATAATTGCTCCAATAATAATTTCCAATANAATTAGAATCATTACAGCATTAATATATTTCATCGACATATTAAATTTCTTTGAAATGNNAAATAAAAATCCATTTACAAGAAATATTAGTATTGAGAATGATCTATGAAAATAAAAATTAAACGAAGGATTACTAAGCCATAGATCTTTATCTAATCGACCATATATTTTAGATTGCTCATCGATAAACTCTCTAACCCCAGTGCCAATAAATATTTGAATTAACATTAGTGACATAGAAAAAATTAGTAAGTATTTAATATTGATTTTATTTAGCATCAGATTTCCTATAAATTAAAATAATTAAGCATAAAATAATAATAGCCATAAACATGTGAACCGTAATTTTATATGGTGCTAAATTTGAGTCNACAACAAGTTTACCCAACCATGCTTGAAATAACATTGATAGAACTACTAAAAAAGACATAAAAGTTATGGTTGGCTTATGTTTNATATAATTCAATGAAAAAACAAACATAATTAGCGTCGCAATACCTGCAATTGCACCAATCAATCTATTTATAAATTCAAACCAGGTATTCATTACACTAAATTCGTTGTAATCATGTTTAGTNTATTCTAACCAATTTGATGAGATAAATTCATTTGAACTTAAAAAATCATTTTTAGCAGAATAAAATTTTTCGTTTTTTAAAATCATAACTCCTTTTTTATAGTTGAAATTAGATTTCCAAAAAACATCTTTTTCAGTTGTTGGAGGAATTAAATATCCAAAACATTTTGGCCAGTCTGGACATCCCATACCACTACCTGTCATTCTAACCATTGAACCTGCAAAAATTACAAGCAAGACCAATAAAAATGAAGTTATAATAGTGGTTTTAAAATTTTTAATCATTCTCTAGACCTAATTCTCTTCCTTTTTCTNTCATCAAATTATATGCCTGTTTATATGAATTTTCAATATCACCATTCAGAATGGATTCTTTTATAAAATTTTTAATTTGACCAATCTCTTTACATGGTTTAATATTAAAATAATTCATAATTTCTTCACCCGTAATTGGTGGTTGAAAATTTCTCACTCTATCTCTTTCTTCAACAACTTTGATTTTTTCTCTGACTAATTTAAAATTGTTTAAATATTTGTCTTTTAAAAATTTATTTTTTGTGGTAATATCTGCCTCGCACAATGTCATTAAATCATCAATGTCATCACCGGCATCATAAACTAGTCTTCTTACAGCGGAATCTGTTGTATCATCAAGAGACAACACAATTGGTCTTGAACTTAAAAGAATTAATTTTTTAACGTATTTTAAAGTTTCATTCAAAGGAAGTTTTAATCTTTTAAATATATTATTTACCATTTTTGAACCAACAAATTCATGCCCATGGAACGACCATCCATTTTTTTTACTAAATCTTTTTGTTTTAGGTTTTCCTATATCATGAAGTAAAGCGACCCATCTTAACCAAATATTATTAGTGTTTTCAGAAATATTGTCAAGTACTTGTAAAGTATGATAAAAATTATCCTTGTGTTTTTTTCCTTCAACTTCTTCAATTCCATGCAANNAACTAAGTTCTGGAATTAATATTTTAAGTAAACCAGATTTGTCAAGTAGATTTAATCCAATAGAGGGCTTTGGTGAAATTAATATTTTATTCAATTCATCGTTAATTCTTTCCATGGATATTATTTTTATTCTCTCTGATTCTTCTTTGATACACTCAAAGTCATTTTTATCAATTTCAAAATTTAATTGTGAAGTAAATCTAATTGCTCTTAACATTCTCAAAGGATCGTCATGAAAAGTTTTAATTGGATCTTTTGGTGTTTTTAAAATATTATTACTTAAATCGTTTAATCCATTGTGGTTATCAATTAATTCTCCTTTTTCTTTTCCATTAAGCCTAATAGCCAATGCATTTATAGTAAAATCTCTTCTTGATAAATCGTCATATAGAGTGCCTTTTTTAATTTTAGGATTTCTTGAAGATTCACTGTAGCTTTCTTTTCTTGCACCAACAAATTCAATTTGAAAACCTTTAGTTTTAATCATTGCCGTTCCAAAATTTTTAAAAACTTGTATCTTAATTTTTAAATTTAAGGCTACGAGATTAGCAAATTCAATTCCGTTTCCTAAAACCAATATATCAATATCTTTTTTAGCTTTTTTTCCAAGAATACTATCTCTTACATAACCTCCGACTACAAAAATTTCAAAATTGTTTTCGTCTGCTATTTTTGAGATAGTCTCTAAAATGTCTGATTTTATGATTTTTTTATAGTTCATTTATCTTATGACCTTAAATTCATTGTCCCCAATCATTTTAATAATTCTTGAGGGTTTATTATTAAAGATTTTCGAGGTCCTAACTATATAATCAACATTATCTTTAATTAATTTATCAATCCTTTCCAAGGAATTAGGAACTTCAAATCCATGTAAGTTAGCTGAGGTTGAAGATAATGGATGTTTTAACTCTTTAATTAAGTTTAGACAAAAATTATCATATGGTATTCTAACTGCTATAGATTTTTGATTTGTGTTTTTACCTTTTGTATTAGAAAAAATTACAGTTGTAGGATTAGAATCACTTAAAAATTCTATTGCAGTTTCAGAAATGTTTTCTACATAACAGTTAACCATTTCAATATCACTCATCAGATGAATAAGTGGTTGATTTAATTCTCTTTTTTTTATCTGATTTATTTTTCTAGTTACATTATTGTCATTTGCATTGCCGCCTAGTCCATATACTGTATCAGTTGGATGAAGAATTATTCCACCATCGCTAATAGTTTTCAAACATTGATTTAATTCATTCAAAAATTTAAACTGAAACATTGAATTCTCTTAAAGCATCATTTAGTGATGTTTTTTTATTAGTACTTTCTTTCCTTTTTCCAATAATCAAAGCACAAGGAACATTAAATGTACCAGAATTAAATTCTTTTGGAACAGTTCCAGGTATCACTACTGATTTTGATGGAATATATCCTTTAAGATATTTTGGTTTATCACCACTAACATCAATAATTTTCGTTGACGAGGTTAAAACAACGTTTGCACCTAAAACTGCCTCATTTTCAATTTTAATACCTTCTACAATTATACATCTTGATCCAATGAATGCATCATCTTCAATAATAACTGGAGCAGCTTGAACGGGTTCTAAAACACCTCCAATTCCTACACCACCACTTAAATGAACGTTTTTTCCAATTTGGGCACAACTTCCTACTGTAGCCCATGTGTCAACCATAGTTCCAGAATCTACATAGGCGCCTATATTTACATAAGAGGGCATTAAAACAGCACCTTTTTCAATGAAAGACCCATATCTTGAAATTGCATGGGGGACAACTCTAACTCCTTTTTCTTTATAATTACTTTTCAGAGGAATTTTGTCATGAAATTCAAAAGGGCCAACCTCAATACTTTCCATTTTAGAAATTGGAAAGAAAAGAATAACAGCTTTTTTTACCCAATCATTAACTTTCCATTGATTATTAATTTTTTCAGCAACTCTTAATTCACCTTTATCTAAAAGACTAATTACATTCCTAATGGTTTCTTGAGTTTTAGCATTATCTAATAATTCTCTATTATCCCATGCAGCTTCAACTATATCTCTCATTTTATACTTTTTTACAAATATAATTTTTAACTATGAATTTATTTTTTAAATCGTAATAATTAATCTATAATTTAGCAGAGTGAAAAGAATTTTAGGAATTGATTATGGATTAAAAAGAACTGGATTAGCAATTTCAGATCCGTTAGGTATTATTGCTTCACCACTAGAAACAATTGAGACTAAAAATCTATTAAACTATATCTTAGATTTAAATAAAAAAGAAAAAATATCAGTACTAGTTATTGGATTGCCATTAAATCTAAAAAATAAATTATTTGATATCGAAGAAAATATTAAAGAATTCATACAAAAAATAAAAACTTATCTTCCTGAAATAGAAATTGAACGAATTGATGAGCGTTTTACCTCAAAAATTGCAAGAAATTTTTTAAATACTTACTCGGATAAACAAAAAATCAGGAGAAAAAAAGAAAATTTAGATAAAGTAAGTGCATCTTTGATATTACAATCATATTTAGAAAGAAAATGATCTTACCAATTGTAGCATATGGAAATTCAACATTAAGAAAAAAATGTATAGAAATAGATAAGGATTATTCCGATTTAAATAATTTGATTGAAAATATGTGGCAAACTATGTATAACGCCGAGGGAGTTGGTCTTGCCGCACCTCAAATTGGATTATCAATTCGACTATTCATAATTGATGCGAATCCATTAATTGATCCAAGTGAAACTTTACTTAATGAAGATTTTAAAAAACATGTTTTTATTAATCCTACAATTATTGATAAATCTGATAATATATCTTCATTCAATGAAGGTTGTTTAAGTATCCCTGATATAAGAGGTGACGTAAAAAGACCTGACTCAATTAAAATTAAATTCTATGATCAAAATTTTAATCTTCATATTAAAGATTTTAATGGTATACTTTCAAGAGTAATCCAGCATGAATACGATCACATCCAAGGAATATTATTTACTGATAAAATTTCACCTTTAAAAAGAAAAATAATTGAAAAAAAATTATCTAAAATTTCAAAAGGAAATATCAATTCAAATTATAAAATGCTATTTAATAAATAATGAAAAATATTGATAACAAAGTTTCAAATCTTTTAGAAATTATGAATGAGTTAAGGGAAAAATGTCCATGGGACAGAAAGCAAACTTTAGATTCATTAAAAAGATTAACTATTGAAGAAACATTTGAATTAATTGAAGCAATTGAAAAAAAAGATTTTGATAATATAAAAGAAGAATTAGGTGATCTTTTTTTACATATTGTTTTTTACTCAAAAATTTCTTCAGAAAATAAATATTTTGATTTTTATGATGTAGTGGATTTTCTAATCAAAAAAATAATTGAAAGACATCCTCATGTTTATGGAGATATTGAAGAAATTACTGAGGAGCAAGTGAAGATTAATTGGGAAAAAATTAAGTTGAAAAATAATAAAAAAGGATTACTTTCAGGTGTCCCTAAATCTATGCCTCCAATTTCAAAAGCATACAGGGTTCAAGACAAAGCCTCTAGTGTTGGTTTTGATTGGGAAAAAGTTGATGAAGTTTTTGATAAGATCAAAGAAGAAATACATGAACTTGATACTGCTCTCAATAATAAAAACAAAAATCAAATTGAAGAAGAGTTTGGAGATATAATGTTCTCACTAATTAATTATTCCAGACACCTTAAAATTGATCCTGATTTTTGCTTAAATAATTCTACAAATAAATTTATTAATAGATTTAATTCATTGGAAGAGATAGTAAAAAATGAAAATAAAAATATTTCAGATCTATCTTTAAATGAGATGAATATGTATTGGGAAAGAGTCAAAAAACTAACCTTTAGAAATTAATTCTAAATTCTTTTGAAGTTTTTTAATTTGAGATTTATAATTCTTAATATTAGAATGTACATTAGATAGGATATCACTTTCAGAACCACCTTTAATAAAGTTTAAATTATTCTCTAGCTGAGCAATAAGTTTTGTGTAATCATCAATCTTCTTTTTTAATTTGGATTTTTCAGAATTGATTGTGTTTTTGTTTAATATTTTTGATTTAATTTCTAACATTTTGNCNTNNNCATCATTTAATTCAAGTTCTTTAANTTTTTTTTCTAAGCCACTTAATAACTCATTTGTTTGTTTTAGTGATTTTATATTTCCAAGCTTTTTCCATTCTTCAATAATTAAATCAATTTTTTCAANACTAAAATCTTTTAACAAATCATCTTTGAGTTTTTTTTGATTGTCTAATATTTCTTTTTCTTTAAGAGATTCTTCTGATTTTGAAGAATCAATTTTTTCAAAACATTTATTATAAATTTCATTAAAACTATTCCAATTTTCTTTATTTCTTTTAAANGGAACATTTAGAATTAATTTAAATTTATTTCGTAATTCTATTAGATATTTTTTATCCAACTTTTTATTTTCAGAGTAAACTTGAAGTTCATTAATTAATTCACTTTGTTTATTAATATTAACAGAGTAATCTTTTTTTAATCCTTTAAAGAATAAATTCTTTTCTTTTATAAAATTTCTATTAATTTCCTTAAATTCTTTCCAAATTTCATTATTCTCTGCTATTTTAATAGGTCCAATATTTATAAATTCTTCCTTTATTTTTGAAACTTGATTAATCAATTTAATCCAACTGTTTTTATCCTTTGGAAGGTTCTTTATTGCATTTTGAAGATTATTAATTAAATCTTTTTTTAATTTAAGATTTTCCTCATCAAATTTTCCTCGGTTTTTTAAGTAATCTTTTTTGTTTTCTTTTATGTTTTTAATTATTGAATCAAATTTTGAATTTAGTTCCTCCTCATATTGAGTTTTGACTGGACCAATTTGATAATTCCACTTTCTTATAAAAATTAATAATTCTCTATAACTTTTTAATTTGTCTGCATATTTTTCTAANCTTAAAGCTTCTTTGATTATTTCTTCTTTAATTCTTTTGTTATTAGATTGATCTTTTTCTTTAAAATCTTTATCTAGATAAATAAAATCATAAAATACTTTTACTTGGTGATCATAAGAGTTATTTAATCCGAATGCNAGATGCCCAGGCACTTTACCAATTGATACCCAATTTTTTCTTAATGAAAGAAATCTTTCATATTTAGATTTATTATCATCATCTGAATGTAACAAATCTTTTAATTCTTCAATCAATTTTAATTTGAGATCGTGATTCTTTTTTAATTCAATATTTTGATTAACTCTTTTCAAGAAAAAAAATTTAAAACATTAAGTTAATATTTTTTATCAACTATTCCATATATCCCAACTTGCCTCTGCTTGTAATTCCAACATTTCAAGTCCATTTTTTATAGTCGCTCCTTGAGACTCGCATTCTAATAAAAAAGAACTTTTTTCTGGATTATATATTAAATCATAGCAAGTATGTGATTTNTTTATTAACTCATATGGAATTTGAATTTTATCATTAACATTTGGATATGTTCCTAATGGTGTGGTATTAATAATAAGGTCTGAATTAATTATTTCTTTTTCTAAATTATCATAATTTATAAAATNAGCTTTCTTTTGGCGTGAAACAACCTTAAATTTTATATTTAATTTCATAAGACTAAACTGAATTGCTTTACAAGCACCACCNGATCCAAAAATTAAAGCATGATAATATTTTTTATTTTTCAATGATTTTGAAAATCCAATATAATCTGTATTATATCCTTTTAATTTACCATTAATAATTTTTATTGTATTTACTGCACCAATTATTGAAGCCTCATCAGAAACCTCATCTAATAAGGGTATAATACCNTCTTTGTATGGAATTGTAACATTAAATCCATAAATATTTGAAAGATTTATTTTTTTAAAATCAGAAATATTTTTTAGGTCAAAATTTATATACTCATTTTCTAAAATTTGAAGTTTTTTAAATTTAGAGTTAAAATAATTTCTTGAGAAAGAATAATCAATATCCTTACCGATTAGACCGTAAATTTTTTTTATCAACATTATTGTTTAATAATATTATGATAATAAAGCTAGCTAAAATAAAAATTAGACCATAAAAATTATTGAACATAGTAAGTAATTCTTCTNCTAACTCTACTTTATTCCATGGCCAAACAATTGGAAGTGTCCCTAAAACAAATCCTATAATAAGATGATTTAGGTGAATNGGATATTTTTTTAAAATAAAACTTAAAAANTTTGATAGAATTATTAATCCTATTACAGATCCAAGAAAGAATACTATCAATATTTTTATAAGTTCACTATCGATNGGGTAGTTTTCATTTTTAAAAATATTTGCAATAAGATCAAAAAAACTATTTACAGCATCAACTAATAGTAATTCGTAGTTACCAAGAAGTATTAATATAAAGCTTCCAGATANCCCAGGTATAGTTATTCCGCAAATACTAATAAAACCACAGAAGAAAACAAATGCCAAAGCTCTATTTTCCATCATAGGTTCTGAAAAACTCAATAACAATCCAAAACAAAGACCAACAAAAAGAATTAAAAGTTTTTTTACGTTTGTTTTATTAGTCCTTTTGATTAAAACATAAAGACTTCCCAAGATTAGACCAAAAAAAATAGACCAGACATATAATTCATAGTTTATTAAAAAAAAATCTAAAATNTTTGATGTTGTGAAATAACTAATTATCATTCCTNTTGAAAGGAAAAAAAGAAATTTACCNTTAATCGAACTATTTAGTTTTTTAAAATCAAAAAGAAANAAATTTTTAAAAGTATTATTATTAATGTTTTTGATTGAATTCATTAAATGATCATAAAAGCCAATCACTATTGAATATAGTCCACCTGAAATTCCTGGAAGTTTATTTATAGTACCCATTATTAATCCATGAAAAAATATTTCTAAAGAATTAATATTATTCCAATCTCTATTACTTTTCATTTTTTGACATAAAATTTATTCCAATTAACAGAAAAATTCCTAAACCAAAACAAATAAAAATAGTTGAATTTGATATTACATAATCAGTGTTTAATTCTGTTATTTCAAAAGGGATTAGTATTGGTAGAGATCCAATGATTAAACCACTCAATGAAACAATAGTTTTATTTTTGTGTTTATGGAGTAAATACTTTACAAATCTTGAAAATGTTAATATTCCAGTTAATATTCCCAAGATAAATACTCCAATCCATATAAAATCATTAAAATTAAAATCGGTCAGAAAAATATTGAGTTTTTCTAAAATAAAATCATAGGATGAAAAAATAAATAATATGTATGCTCCAGAAATTCCAGGAAGTATCATTGCACATGAACAAAAGAATCCACATATAAATATATATATCAATGATATTTCACCATTAATATTATTCAATCCAAGTAAATAAGATGTTATTAATATTGAACCTATTAAAAAGGGGAGGTAATTAAAAGAAAAAACTTTTATACCCTTTAGAATAAAAGGTATACTTGCTAAAATAAGACCGAAGAAAAAAGAACTTATTTCTTGAGGATAATTTATAAGTAAATTAGAAATAATTTTACTGAAGATTAAAATACTTGAAATTATACCAAGCGCTAGAAATATTAAAAAGTCAAACTTAAATTCTTTAAATTTTAAAAAAAAATCACTTTTTATAATGGATCTAATATTTTTAATTTTTAAGTTGTTTAAAGATGAAATAAAATCATCGTAAACTCCAGTTATTAATGCTATGGTTCCACCAGATATTCCTGGGATTAAGTCTGAAATACCCATAGCCATACCCTTGAGGTAAATAATTAAGTAATTAATTTTGTTCAATTAGTTATTAATAATTTTTTGAAATAATATTTAAAGCCATATTTAAATTTTCAATTGCTTTATCATGATCATTGTTTCTAAGATAATATTTAGCAATTGAAATCCATGCTTTTTCGTACAAAGGATCTTCTTCGACTATTCTATTTAAATATCTAATCGATATTTCATAATCACCAAGTTTTTCATAACATCTTGAAAGTCTGTATAAAGAGAATGAAGAAGATTTATTCTGAGTATCAATTATTTTATAATAGTATATGGCTTTTGTAAAATCCTCCTGTTTTTCATGAATTTTTCCTAATTCAATATAACTAGGCGAAAAATTTTCATTACTTATTATTGCAAAATCATGACAGGCTTTACTTTCTTTAATCTTTTTTTGTTCAAAGTATAGTTTTCCCAATTCATACCAAGCTTGGGTAGAGTAGGGGTTTTTATCCAAAAATTTATTTAAGAATTTAATAGCTTCTGAATTTCTTTTTGAAAGTTTAAAACAGCTTATTAGTTTATCAAAACAAATTTTATCCTCAGGATTCTTTATAATAATTTTTTTACCAAACTTTATTGCATTTTTATAATTTTCAATATTCATATAATTTTTAAACAATAGATCATTAACAAAAAATTCTAGTTGGGAGTCATATGAAAGATTAGTAAGAATCTTAATTGATTGTTTATATTTTTTATTTGATGTTAGAATTTTAGCTTTTTGAAAAATTAAATCAGAATTATTTTTATGATATTTAATAAACTTAGTTACTAATTTCTCTGCCTCGTTTATTTTATTAGTAGTTAGAAGAAATTCAGATTTTAATATAATTATGTTTAAGCTTTCGGGATATAAATCAATTCCATAACAAATAGCTTTTTCAGCATAATCAAAATTGTCTTCGTTTAAGTAGTATAAAATTATGTCTTCAACCTCATCCAAGTCTAAAAAAAACGATTAATCATCGTTTATCATACTTTCAAACTTGTAGATTTTGTCTAGTATATTTTCATTTCTT
>NZOB01000041.1 GCA_002693085.1 Flavobacteriaceae bacterium
AATCAGGAACTTCATTAGTGACACTAAAGCTTTACGATGGAACTGATTCATCTCATAGCGCTGGAGAAAGATTACTAGAAACAACGATTACACTAAATTGGTCGTCTGATGGTACTGATGTACAAGTAACATTACCTCCTCAAACACTAACAATTACTTACACAAGCACTGATGGTAATGTTCTTACTCGTACATGGGAAAATGCAGATAATGATACATTAACTTTTTCATATGATGATAATGGGGCGCCCGGTCTAGATTTAAGAATTGCTAAGTTTTTTGCGGGTCAAGGAGAAGTCGAAGGTGAAGATCTCACAGGATATATAACCAGTGGAGATTATTTTTTCGATGTAGGATTTACAAATTTAGAGTTCTTAGATGAAAATGATAATTCTTTTACATCTGTATCTGGGGCCTTTAAGGTTGCTGCTACTCCTGAAATAGTTGCATATATAGATGATATCGAAACAACCGAAGCAGGAGGATTAGCAACAATTACAGTTAATTTGAGTAAAGCTGCTTCTTCAGATGTAACTGTTAATTATTCAACTACAGATGGAACGGCTGTTGCCGGTTCTGATTATAGTTCTGCTTCAGGTACTCTTACAATTTCTGCAGGAGCTAAGTCAGGAACAATAACAATCCCAGTAACTAAGGATGATACAGCTGAAGGGCCTGAAAACTTTACTGTTGCATTAAGTGAAGTATCCGGAGCTATACTTGGAAACTCTACGTCAACTGTAACTATAAATAACGAAACTGTTTTCAGTGATATTTTAAATGTCTCATGGGATGCCCTTCAAAGAATGAGTTGGGATAATAGAACTTGGACTATTCGTGGAGATGATACGGATACAGTTAGATTATTGGGACATGAATGGTCATACAACGAAGGTTCAGAAATAAAAACACAGTTTGAACCTTTCAGATTTAAGGGAACCACTGTCAAAGATGGTATTAATTATAATAAGTATGAACTATGGGATGGAATTGTCCTTATAGAATCGGGTGTTACTGTTATCTATGGCAGAAGAGAACTTGGAAAAGCTATAGCCGGTCAAAATGATTCTCCTGAATTCTGGTATCAATGGAAAACTGTATATGAAAATTCCGTGGCTGTTTTCGGAAAAGTTGAAAATGAATGGGATAGAGATGGAGACACAATTACCTACAGTCTTCAAGCAAGTGGAGATTATCAACTATTTAATATTGATAGTGCCACTGGTGAAGTAACATTTAAGGTAGCACCAAACTATGAAGCTCCTCAATCTACCTCGGCACAATCCATAGGTTCAAGTGAAGCAGATTTTGCTAATGTCGATGCAAATATGCTGAGAATGTATAACGAATATCGTATTACAGTGATTGGTGATGATGGATCTGGTGAAGCAAACTCTACAACTACCAATGATCTTTATATTTCAGTAAGAAACCTTCCTGATTATGCAGGATATGATCCTTCGAATAAAATCCCTTTCTTTAAGGACATGTGGGGTTCAGACTCCAAGTTTGTAGATGACGCAACTGATCAATCTATACAAATAAAAGGTTTTGATCTTGATTTTGATACTCTTACATGGACTTTATTGGGTGTTAGAAACACAGATGGCACCTGGGGAACAATGGAGAACGGAGATTCCGGTAGTGCAATTGGAGATGCCCCATTAACACTATCCTCAACTGGCGTACTCACACCAAAATCCACTATCAGCTATGAAGATGGAAAAACTTGGTTTAATGTTTATGTTCAGATAACTGACGGNAAATCNACTCCANTAANAAAAGAATATTACATNCANGTTGAAGATTCNTTGGATGATGGAANTNTAACAGTCAATGGAACATTGATGAGNGGNGCTCATGCTATTTCAGGAGCAACGGTTTGGCAAGATTTAGATAACGATGGAATTCAAGATGCAGGCGAACCTACTGGAACATCAAATCTTAGAGGTAATTTTAATTTATNAATCAGTAAATCTTCAACTGATGCACCTATCCTCGCAAAAGGAGGAATACACACTGATACGGGTATAAACAATTATGCCGTACTCAAGATAAACTCAAATTTAAAAGAGGTCACCAATAGAGATTGGGGTGATTATTCACTGACTCCCACGTCATCCGTTTCTCTTTCTATGCAGAATTTAGATAGAAGTATATCTGATAAACAAAGTACTCTTGATGTATTAAAAGCTTTTGGAATGGATCCTTTATGGCATGAAGGAGATGGAAATTTTTATGGCTCTAGATTTTGGGATATAAAAAACAACATCAAACCGACAAAAACGATAAATGATTGGGAATCTTTTAATTTAAATATATTTACTCTGAACAATTTATTATCTGTTCAAGGAGATGTGTTTGTAAAAGGAGCAAATAAAATTATGTTGGATGCTTTATCTGATGTAAATACAGATGTTTCTGGAACATCTTCAGTTACAGGATTTACTGCAGCCACCTTCACGAATAGCCAACAAACAGCTATTTGGAGTGCAGCTTATGAAGCTATGTATGATGCAATTGCAGAAATTGTGACAGGTAAAAGCAGTTTTGATGGTTTTAGATTGTCCGAAACAAATCCTGTAACTATCTATGATCATGAAAATTCGAAGACAGTTACGCATACACCTGATTTCATAATTTCAGATGGAGTATTAACTTTAAATACGGCTAACAGTGAAATCAATAGATCCGAATTACAAAAAGCTCTTAATCTAGAAGATGGAGCTAAAGGACTTATCATAGAAGTAGAGCTCGGAACACTGCCCAGTTCAGCCCAAACTATCGAATTTAAAGGTATATTAGTTGATGGTAACGATTCTTCAGTTGATAGCGGCGAAAGAGGAATTGATATTAGATTCCAAGTATTAATTGATCCAACTCAAGAAGTAGGGGCATCAAATTATGCATACGTACCTGCATCATCTGACATAACTGTTATTTACACAGGTGAAGATGGAACAAGCACCTCAACAACTGTGAAACATAGCGATAATATGATAACGGTTAAAACGAACTCTGAGGGTGTCCCAGTAATGTCTGTAGATTTTAATGAGGTCTTTGCAAGAGGAATACCCCAAACAAATCTAGATACATACTTTACTACGTCAACAGCCAGTAATGGACAATATTATTTAGAGCTTGATTTTGCAGGGGGTTCANTAAGTACGGCAGCAGGGGATTCTTTTACAAAGGTTGTAGCTCCATTTAAAGTGGCTGATTCACCAACTCCTGTAGCTTATATCAATGATATAACAGTTTCTGAAAGTCGCGGTTGGAATCAACTTAAGATCGCGTTGAGCAAGCCAGCTACTGAAACATTTACTATTGATTATAGATTTACAGGTGGAGATGCTACTTCTAATGAAGATTATTGGTGGTGGTCAGACCAAACTGGTTACAGACAGATTACGTTTGTTGAAGGGCAGAGCACAGCAGTGATAAACGTTGATGTTAGAGATGATAGTATTTCTGAAGCTGATGAAACATTTAACATCGAATATAAGCTCGCTACAGGTTCTGAAGGTAAGGTCATCTTAGGCACTAATCAAACAAAAGTTACCATCAAAGATGATGATTCTTCAACCGGTATTAACCTTGATAGTCTGGCGGATAAGGTTCTTGCAAAGATTACAACAATAATTGCTGACGAACTGAAAGTACTTACAGATGCAAACTCTGCTAACTTAAGCTCTTCAAGTACTACTTTCACTGATATTTTGCTCTCAAATGAAAGTATTAGTGATATCTCGGCATATTTAACTAGTGAAACTACTGAATCAGTTACTTTGTTTACATCAGTAATTAAAGCTGTATTAAATCTAGCTGACGAATACATGATGGCTGCCAGAGGGACAACCAATATTCAAACTGCTGTAAAAGTTGATGGNGTTGCAATGGCCAAGGATTTTGCAGCAATAAAGAATGGCTTTTGGACACTCGATTACTCTGAATTTACCTCTACTGCAACAGATGCATTAAGAGCGGCATTGATCAGTGATATCTATACTGATTCAGGATTTAAATATAATTCTGCTACAACAATAGCTAACGGAGAATTTGTATTTGATAGAACAATTGATGCAGATTCTGCTGCTTATGTTAACCAACTTTTCCCGGCAGAAGTATTTCCTTCTAATTATGATGAAAGCGCAAATATAAATATCTTGAGTAACTCAGACGATAGTTATTATCCTTCAAATGGAAATATAGTTATNCATGGTTTAGATGGTGATGACAAGTTAGGTGTTAACGCAAATCAAAATGGTAAAACCTTCCTTTATGGAGGTAAGGGTAATGATTTGTTAACTGAAAATCATTCAGATGGTAATTCAGATTATTATTCAGGTGGCCCTGGAAATGATACTTTAGGGGTGTATTACGCTGAATTCAAAAAACTGGAGGGTGGTTCAGGTAATGATGTGTTCGTGATTGATTATGTCACCAATGGAGCAAGAAAATTTGATGGCGATCTAGTNAANGGTAANGANGANAANCAGGATGGAACAATTAACTGGACAGAGTATTATACTCATCCNCTNATAATNGCTGACTTTGANCAAGGNGTNGACAANATAGGTTTAAGAGATGGNACAGGNGATTGGAGCGGTAAAACNATANTTGCNGTTCAAGGAACTGGAGCTCTATCAAGCCATACTTTATTATTTATGGGCAAGTCTGAAAGAGGGTCTGATTCTGATGGTTATGTCTGGGCTATATTATGGAATACTACGGCCACAGATATAACTGCTGATGACTTTGTTCTAGTAAGCAATGATATGAATTACACCACATCAACTCTTTCGGGTGTTACCATCTCTAATGATGCCTCATTGGCTTCTGATGCAACACTTCAACTTNCTGATGACGGTAATTTGAATGATGATAATGGAATGCAAAGCAGTGGGTTAATTGATAGCTCTCCATCATTCACATTTGAAAATATTAGTTCTTCTGGTCCTGTAACAGATGGTAGTGATTTTTCTGACTTGCTATCAGAAAGCTTCGTGAGTGATGAAAATAATATGGAAGTTGTAACTATTGAAGAATTAGAAGAAGAGGAAATCCTTGTCTCAATAGACATAATTTAATCTTGAANAAGTTAATTNTATTACAAGGGCTGCTTTTGCAGTCCTTGTNTCTTATTGGATCTGAATATGAGTCTTTGGAAAATATGCTTGCTAATCAGCTTGAAGGAAATTTTCTCATTGGCTTTACTCACAGCAAATTCGATCAATCTCTAGATATATTGAATTATGCAGATAAATTGTCATCCACTAAACCTAAAGAGGCCACTACTGATTCGATTTATTTTGCATATCAATACAAAAAATTGAGATTATCTTATGAGTCATTTGAATCCAATGGAATTGTTGAGAGGATTACACAACCCAAATCTCTTGAAACTGATGTAGATGGGGATTCTGTNTTTCTTTCATATCAAATCCACGATACTNATGAAAATATCATAGAATTAGGCCTATTTCTTAAAGAGGAAGAGCAAGACCCAGTTATCATCGATTGCTATGCATTTGGAGATACTGTTATCGGTGGTTCTTGTGATGAAGCAAGATTAAGGGTGCTAGATAGCGATATCTACAAAACAACAGGTGATTTNGTCTATGAACCAGTCCTTAAAACTAAAGGTAATTCTGAATCGGAAGGAATATATTTAAGAATATCACCTAAATCATTGAATCTATTCAATTTTACACATACTTTTATGTATAAAACTTCAGAAGTAAATCAAAGTTTTGAATCCGCAATATTAAATACAACAGATTCATTTATCAGGGGGTTAACCATTAACGGTACTAATGCCGGACAGCTATTGGATCAATTTAAAGACGAACTACCCCAATTGACCCCTTGGGAAGAAAATACCTTTAAGTACTCAATAAGTAATCTTTATCCATTTGGTAAAAGGTTTGCACTTTCAGGTATGTATAGTTATATAAATGTCCAAAGAGACAACTACATTAAAAATCCNTNAAAACAAGACTTTTCAACCAATCATCTGCTGGACATCTCCTTATTCTATAAGCTCAATAAGGTTAGCCTNATTTATTTAAAACTATCCGCATCATCTAATTATTTACTCGGACAAAACCCTTTAGCTTATAACAGAAGGTCTAATCATCTGTTTGATCATCCGTATGGTCAGGTTAATGCAGGTTTGGTGATTAACTTTTAAAATAAACTCCATGAAGACTATAAATACAATTATTGTACTTATTTTTTTGTGTGCTAATTTGTACTCTGATGATCTTTTAGAACCATTNATGGATGAAGATCAATATCAATTATTTGTAGAGCAAATAAGCGAAGCCGTAAGCATTCATCCAGAGTATTTATCCTCTCTTGACTCTTTGCGAGCAGCAGGTGCTAATTTGAAAGGAACTAAAGCCAATATGCTACCTCAAGTAAGATTTATAATCGATTCAAATAATCAACTAGATAAAAGCTTCGAGGATGGCTCGAGTAATCTTTTTGAAAAGTCTCGTTCTGAGCACAAAACTGATGCCACCATCACCATTAGTCAACTCCTATATGATTTTGGTGCAACAAAGAACGATATCTCAAAATCGGAAGCTCTATTTGATGCAAAAAGGGCAGAACTTTCCTCGACTATAATCGACTTAATTTACAGATCAGTTATAAGCTATATTAATGTTTCAGCTTATACAATTTTTACCAATACAATTAATCAATCCTATGAAAGACATGTTGCAATTAGAGAAAGGATAGAGCAAAAAGTTGAAGGTGGTTTGTCTGCACCCAGAGAGTTAAGTAGGGCCCTTGCAAGACAGGCAGAAGCTTATGCCAAATTAATAACTGTGAGGCAAAATTTAAGCAAAGCTATAGCTGAATATAGAATCTACTTTCCAGTAAGCGANCTTCCTTCTAAATTACCGCCTTCTGATCTGTCTTTGCAATTAAGGACACTGCAAGAATCAAGAGAACTTATGATGAAAAGCAACCCCAATATCTTGAGGGCAATAAGTTCACTTGAAGCATCGATTTTTAATACAAAAAAAGTAAAAGG
>NZOB01000042.1 GCA_002693085.1 Flavobacteriaceae bacterium
CCAGCTTCTTTTATTGAATCAATAGATTCCCAAAATTTATCATCATCAATAACTGTGTGTAAAGAGGACCATCCCTCCATCTCTAGAGGAAGAACAGTTGGGCTTTTTAATACGGGTAGTAGACTTGATACTGTTTTAATTTTATCGTTTGGCACATTCATTAAAATATATTTAGATTGTTTTGCTCTCAGAACAGAATTAATTCTAAAAATAAGTTTGTCTAGAATCTCCTTTTTTGTTAAATCAAAATTGTTTGAGTTGCATAAAACTGCTTGAGAATCAAATATTGTAAGTACTTCTTTTAAATTATTCTTATACAAAGTATTTCCTGTAGAAACAATATCACATACAGCATCAGATAGACCAATATTAGGAGAAATCTCAACTGAACCATTGATTTTATGTATTTCACAATTAAGATTATTATTTGAAAGAAACTTTTTTAATGTATTTGGATAAGATGTTGCAATTTTTAAATTATTCAAATCCTTAAGTCCACTGTATTTCATATTTAAAGGAATTGCAATAGAAACTCTACATCTTGAAAAATTTAAATTCATTATTTCATCAATATTTAATTCACTTTCTTGAATTAAATTTTGACCAATTATTGCGATATCTACTACTCCATCAGATAAATATCTAGGAATGTCACTATTTCTTAAAAAATATATATTTAAAGGGAAGTTTTGACAATCAACTTTTAACTGATCTTTAAAGTTGTCAAACTTAATACCTGCTTTTTCCAATAGTGAAATTGATTCTTTGTTGAGTCTTCCTGATTTTTGAATTGCTAAATTTATTTTCTTCATTATTTATAAATAAAAAAACCCGTTTGATTTCTCAAACGGGTTTGTTATAATTAAGTATATAATCATCACATATCTCGCTTGAGAATATATATGTTTAAATGATGATTATGAATACGATTTATCATTGCTTTTACAAATATCTTACTTTTTTTTATTTTAAAAAATAAATATTACTGATTTCCTAAAATAATTGGTAAGCCATCACTTCCTGATCCAATAATTACTGTTTTGGTATTCGGAGATTCAGAAAGCTTCAAAGTAGCTTCAATTCCTTTATCCTTTAAAATATTTGATGTTAATGAACTATTTAATATTCTGTTAGCATTAGCTTTACCTTCAGCATCAATTCTTAATTTTTCAGCTTCTTGTCTAGCTTTCTCTAATCTAAATACATATTCTAAGGCTTCTTGCTCTTGAGTTAATTTTCTTTCAATAGCTGCTTTAATATTTGCAGGAAGAGTTACATCTCTTACCAGAACTGAATTAATCTGAACATGTTGAGATTCCACATCAGAAACTAGTTGCTCATATATTTCATTTTGAATTGCATCTCTCTTTGTTGAATATAACTGTTCAGGCGTATATTGACCGACGACACTTCTAGCAACTGCCCTTAGTGACGGAATAATTACGACATTAAGATAGTTTGAACCTTTTGTTTGATGTAATAAACCAAGTTCAGCAATTTTAGGCTGATATAGCACAGAAATATCAAGTGATATATCTAGACCATTTGAAGATAAAACCTGCATTTTACTTTCAAACACCTCTTGTTGTTTTACATTATAAATNTATACTTTGTTCCAAGGCATTACAATATTTAANCCCTCGCCTAATGGTGGTTCATCAGTAACAACACCATTACCAAATGTCTTAAATAAGACACCTGCTTCTCCATATCCAATATTTACAAACGTTTTTGCAAGNAATATGAATAAAATTAANCCTCCAACTAAAATAGGGAGTCCAAGTTTTTGTAGTTTTTCCATGATAAATTTTTAATTAAGTTAATAGACCGCCATCAACATTGATGACTTGTCCCGTTATATAAGATGACAAATCTGATGCCAGAAAGAGACATAAATTTGCTACATCATAAGTTTCTCCAGGTCTTTTTAAAGGAATATTATTATTCCATGACTCAATGACTGATTCAGACAACTTGTCAGTCATTTCAGTTTTTATAAATCCAGGTGCTATAACATTACATCTTATATTTCTNGATCCTAATTCAAGAGCAATAGATTTTGAAAATCCTATAATACCAGATTTTGAGGCTGCGTAATTAGACTGACCTGCATTTCCTTTTACACCAACTACTGAACTCATATTAATAATACTTCCAGCTCTATTTTTTAAAAAAATTCTTTGACANGCTTTTGTCATATTAAANACTGAATTAAGATTAATTCTAATAACTGAATCAAAATCTTCCTCAGTCATTCTCATTAATAAGTTGTCTTTTGTTATACCAGCATTATTAATTAAAACATCAATATTACCAAAATCTGTTATTACTTTTTCAACTAGATTCTCACATTCTTCAATCTTTGAGGCATCACTTTTATATGCTTTACAAAGAGATTTATCTGAACTAAGCTCACTTACAATCAAATCTGAAGCTTNAGATGAAGATGAATATGTAAAAGCCACGTTAGCCCCATGTTCTATTAGNTTGTAGACAATACCTTTACCAATTCCTCTACTTCCACCAGTAATTAAGATGTTTTTATTTTCGAGTAATTTCATTATTAATTAGTTTAATATTTTTTTTACTTCAAGACCTATATTAGCAGGTGAATCAACAACATTAACACCTGATTCACTCAAGATCTTCTTTTTTGCTTCAGCAGTATCATCTTTACCACCAACAATTGCCCCAGCATGCCCCATTGTTCTACCTTTTGGCGCAGTTTCACCAGCGATAAAACCTACAACTGGTTTTTTAATTTTAGATTTTTTAATCCATTCTGCTGCATCAGCCTCTAATTGTCCACCAATTTCACCTATCATAACAACACAATCTGTATCGGGATCTTCAAAAAACATCTTTACAGCTTCTTTTACAGTTGTTCCGATGATCGGATCACCACCAATACCAATNGCAGTGGAAATACCATAACCAGATTTTGAAATTTGATCAGCAGCTTCATATGTNAGAGTTCCTGATTTTGAAACTAAACCTACTCTTCCTTTTTTAAATACAAAACCAGGCATAATACCAACTTTAGCTTCATNTGGNGTTATAATTCCAGGACAATTTGGACCTATNAATNTACAATCTAAGTTTTTTATNTAACTATAAACTCTAGACATNTCAGACACAGGAATTCCTTCGGTTATAGCAACAATTACTTTAATNCCTGAATCAGCAGCTTCAATAATTGCATCAGCAGCAAAACCAGCTGGAACAAAAATTATTGAAGTATTTGCACCTGTAGCATTTATTGCATCAGTAACAGTGTTAAAAACTGGNTTATTCAAATGACTTGTNCCTCCTTTTCCAGGCGTTACTCCTCCGACTATGTTAGATCCATATTTAAGCATTTGCTCAGAATGAAACGTTCCTTCAGAACCAGTAAAACCTTGAACAAGAATCTTTGAATCTTTATTAACTAATATACTCATCTTAATCTTTTATTCTTTCTATATAGTCCCCTTTTTCAGTATCAACTTTAACTTTATCTCCTTCATTNATAAAAAGAGGAACATTAATTTCAACACCNGTCTCTAAAACAGCTGGTTTAGTTGCATTAGTTGCTGTGTTTCCCTTAACTCCGGGTTCAGATGAAACAACCTCTAAAACAACACTAAGCGGCATCTCAACAGANAGGATATCAGAATTTTCAGTNTTTATTATTATTGTAACAATAAACCCTTCTTTAAGAAATTTACTTCCTTCNATAAGGGATTTATTAACTTCAATTTGATTATAATCATCAGTATTCATGAAGTGAAAAGTTTCACCATCATTGTATAGGTATTGATATTTTCTATTTTCTACTCTAACATCATCAATTTTATGTCCTGCTGGAAACGTATTATCTATAACTTTTCCTGATNTAACGCTTTTTAATTTTGTTCTAACAAAAGCTGGACCCTTTCCAGGTTTTACATGTAAGAATTCAANAATTTTATAAATATCATTTGAATATTTAATACAGAGACCTTTTTTTATATCAGACGTAGATAGCATATTTTAATTTTGGAAATAACCTTTCATTATTCCTCTTTGGGAATTNTGAATAAAGGATAATATTTCATCTCTTTCTTTTGTTGCTTCAACTTCAGCTTCAATAATACTAATTGCTTGAGTATTATTATGTTTCTTTTGAAATAAAATCCTNTAAATATTTTGAATTGATTTAATAGTTGTAGCGTCAAAACCTCTTCTTCTTAATCCTACAGAATTTATACCAACATAAGATANNGGCTCTCTAGCAGCTTTTACATAAGGTGGAATATCTTTTCTAACCAAAGACCCTCCAGCAATAAAAGAATGTCTACCTATTCTACAAAATTGATGTACAGCAACCATTCCAGCTAAAGTTACATGATCGCCTACAGTAACATGACCTGCAAGGGTTGAGTTGTTGGAAAAAATACAATTATCTCCTAATTGACAGTCATGGGCTATGTGAGAATAAGCCATAATTAAACAATTTTTACCGATAACTGTTTTATTGCGATCACTTGTTCCTCTGTTAATTGTAACACACTCTCTGATAACAGTATTATCTCCAATCTCTGCAGTGGTATCTTCACCATTAAACTTAAGATCTTGAGGAACACCTGAAATTACGGCACCTGGAAATATTGAACAGTTTTTACCAATCCTTGCACCCTCTAAAATTGTTACATTAGATCCAATCCATGTACCTTCACCAATTACAACATTTTTATCAATTGTTGAAAAAGGTTCAATAACAACAGTTTTTGCAATTTTAGCATCAGGNTGTACATATGAAAGNGGTTGNTTCATTATTTATTTTTCTATAATTTTTGCTTTCATTTCAGCTTCAGTTGTCAGTTCTCCATTTACNTATGCTCTAGCAATCATGTGACTAATTCCTCTTCTGATTGGAGAAAGTAGCTCTAATTTAAAGATTAATACATCACCAGGCACAACAGTTCGCTTAAATTTTGCATTTTCTATTCTAGCAAAAAATGTTAGATATTTCTCAGGATCTGGAAATGTGCTTAAAACCAAAACTCCACCTACTTGAGCCATAGCTTCAATTTGTAGCACACCAGGCATTACTGGTCTTCCTGGAAAATGNCCTTTAAAATATGGTTCATCAGGAGATACATATTTTAAGCCGGTTATTGAATTTTCACTTATTTCAAGAATTTTATCCACAAATAAAAATGGAGGTCTGTGAGGTAATANATTCATAATATCATCAGCATCCATAATAGCTTCTTTGTCATAAATACTTTTTTGTTTTTTTAAAGTATCTTCAATTTCTATAATTGAACTAATTTTTTTCGCAAAATTTGTGTTTGTTTTATGACCCGGTTTCTTCGCAATAACATTTCCTCTAATCCTCTTACCAATTAAAGCTAAATCACCCATAACATCTAACAATTTATGTCGTGCAGCTTCATTGGGATAATGTAAATTCAAATTATCCAAAATTCCATTAGATTTTACTGAAATTTTATCTTTATTAAAGGCTTTTTTTAGTTTATCCATTGTATCATCTGATATTTTTTTATCAACATAGACAATAGCATTATTTAAATCACCACCTTTAATTAAATTGTTTTCAAGTAACATCTCTATTTCGTGAAGAAAACTAAAAGTTCTAGCATTAGCGAAATTTTCTTTAAACTCATTTAATTCATTTAAAGTTGCATTCTGCGTACCTAAGATTTTAGTATCATAATCAACCATAGTTGTTATTTGGTATTTNTCAGATGGGATNACTGTTATTTCACTACCAGAATCTTCATCAACATAGGAAATAACATCTTTAACGATATATTCAGATCTGATTTTATCTAACACTTTAATTCCTGCATTTTCTAATGCTTCAACAAAAAACTTTGAAGAACCATCCATAATTGGTGGTTCCTCACCATTAATTTCAATATGAACATTATCAATTTCAAGACCAACTAAAGCTGCTAAAACATGCTCTACGGTTTTTAATTTTACACCATCTTTTTCCAATGTAGTTCCTCTTTGAGTATCCACAACAAATTTTGCAAGTGCCTCTATTTCAGGTTTATTTTTTAAATCAATTCTTTTAAAAATATAACCTGAGTCAGCAGGAGCTGGCATAAATGTCAGTTTTACTTGGTTTCCAGTATGAATCCCAACACCTTCAAGAGATATTGATTTTTTAATGGTTGTTTGTTTATTCGACATTCTTTTTCATCAATTTATGTATGAATTTCATTACGGAAGGTAAGTTTTTGAAATGAACATAAGATTTATTGTAATCCATGTAATTAATTGCAGGATAACCCATTATAACGGAGTCTGATTTTATATTCTTTAAAACTCCTGATTTAGCTTGCATTTGGACTCTATCACCTATCTTTAGATGACCTGCTATTCCAGCTTGTCCACCAATTAAACAATTATCACCTATAATTGTAGAACCGGCTACACCAACTTGAGCAGCAAGGCATGTATTTTTTCCAATTACAACGTTGTGAGCAATTTGAACAAGATTATCGAGTTTAGCTCCAGATTTTATGATAGTTGAGCCTAAAGTTGCTCTGTCAATTGTACAGTTAGAGCCAATTTCAACATCATCTTCAATAATAACATTTCCATTATGAACAACTTTTAATGTATTTCCTTTGGAATCAAAATTAAAACCAAAACCATCTGAACCTATTACAGTTCCTGAGTGAATAATACAATTATTACCAATANCTGTNTTTCTNTAAATTTTAACACCAGGATATATAATACAATTATTACCGATTTTTACATTCTCACCAATATAAACCTGTGATTGTATCTTTACATTATCACCAATAGTTACACCTNCCTCCGCAACTGAAAAATTTCCAAAAAACAAATTCTCACCATAATTAACTGACTTATGCATTGATGAGTTTGGATCAATACCTTTTTTCGAAATATTTTGATTATTAAAATGATCTAACAATAAAGAAAATGCAATATTTGGATCTTCAACCCTTATTAAAGTTGGCTTTACAGGTTTCTTAAGTTCTAAATCTTTATTAACAATAACGATAGAAGCTTCCGACTTGTAGATGTATTCGTTGTATTTAGGATTTCCCAAAAAAGACAATGATTTATTATCTCCACTCTCGATTTTTGAAAGTTTTGTAATTGTAGATTCTTTATCACCATCAACTACTCCACCAACTAAATCTGCAACCTCTTGGGCTTTTAATTTCATCAAGGCAAAAATATAAAAATTAATTTATTTTTTCTGAGGAAAACCTTTCCTTTGTAATAATTAGTATTTTGGATGGAAATATCATATAAACTTGAAGAAATTAATAAAGCCTGTGAATTTATTTTAAATAATTCCTTGTATAAATTAATTTTATTTGAAGGTGATTTAGGACTTGGCAAGACAACATTAATTAAAAATCTATGTCAGTTTTTAGGTTCAAGTGATAATATATCAAGCCCAACATTTCCAATTTTAAATATATATCAAGGTAAAAAAGATGAAGAAATTTTTCATGCTGATCTTTACAGAGTTGATAATTTATCTGATTTAAATGAACTTGGTTTTATAGAAATTTTGGACAATGATAGTTGGATATTTGTTGAATGGCCCAACAAATTCAAAAATATTTTTAAAAAAAACTATACTTTATTACAATTGAAGGAAATTTCCAATAATGAAAGAAAAATAAAAATTATCAATCATGAATTTTAAAAAAAGATTATCATATTATTTTTTTGGGTTATTAATTGGAGGAGTAATTGTATATTTTATTACATCTCAAAAAAATACTGAATTTAATTACTTTCCATCAGANAGAGTTATTGGTGATATTAAAAAGAAGGAATGGCTTTTTGATAAATCATTCACTGATATAAATATGAATGATGTAATAAATAACATNAATATTAACTTTTCAAAAAGCAAAATTGGAATCGATAGTTGTAATTCGTATTATCTTGAAAACAAAAACTTTCATTTCATTGCAAAAAANTGNACAAAAAAAGTTTATTTTTCAGATTTTACTTCTTCTAATTAATTCNGAATTAATTAAATCAAGTTCTCTATTTGATTGACCTTCAATTGAAGAATTTTCTTGTGCTCTTCTAATTAAATAAGGCATAAGNTTTTCTACAGGGCCAAATGGAAGAATTNTAGCAACNTTATATCCTTTTTTTGCTAAATTATATGATATATTATCACCCATTCCATACAATTGACCAAACCATACCTTTTCATTATCATTTGACAATGAAAACTTATTCATTTTATCAATTACTTTCAAATTAGAATTTTCATTATGNCTTGCAACAAAAAAATCAATCATATCCAAATTATCAAACATAAGGTCAATACAATTATCAAAGTTTTGATCAGTTTCTGTTTTAGTTTGGCAAATTGGAGATTTATANCCTTCTTTAAGTGCTAAATCTCTTTCTTTTTCCATGTAAGCACCCCTNACAAGCTTAAATCCAAATTTAAATTTTGAATTTTTATATTTTTCAATTAATGATTTGATAAATGGTATTCTATCCCANCGATACAATTGTATTGTATTATAGACAATTACATTTACAATATTAAACTTCCTCATCATTTCCAGNGCTAAGCTATCAATAGCAAATTGCACCTCATATTCTTCAGCATCAATCAATATTTTGACATTAGANTTTTTAGCATATCCGCAAATGTTATCAAATCTATTTTTAACTCTACCCCACTCCTCTTTTTCTATTGCATTTAATTTAATTTTTGATGATACTTTTTTAAAAAGCTCATATCTACCTAGACTTGTTGGTTTAAAAACAGCAAAAGGAATTGAATCATTGTTTTTAGTTAAATCAATAATTTCAATTTTCTTATTGTAAGCTCTNTGAAAATCCTCTTCTTTTTCAAGTGCTTCAACTGAATAATCCAGTATAGAATTAACTCCCAAACTCTTCATTTCAGANATAGTCTTATTACATTCATCATAATTAATTCCTCCACAAAAATGATTGTAAATAGTTCCTTTAAGTNCCCATTTAATTGGGATTTTGAACTTTAGAAGAAATAATGTTGATTTAGTTAGNATTGAGACAAGAATTTTTTTGGTAATTACAACAAATAAAATCTTTGCATTATATAGATTAATTTTAGATTTTAACTTAAATGCTGTTTCAGTATCATTAAAAATATTCTTGCTCATTTTTTTCTAATATATGTTGTTTTTTTGAAATATCTTTGAAAAATTAAATAACAAAATTGAAGCCAATTAACTCACATAATTACAGTATTTATTTTAAAAAAAGTGGATATGATAAACTTAATGAATTGATATTAAAAAATAAGTATTCAAAGATCTTTGTTTTAGTTGATGAAAATACAGAAGCAAATTGTTTAAATATTTTTAAATCTCAATTTATAAATCAATTCACTCTCATTAAAATAGATTCAGGTGAAAAAAATAAAAATTTAGCTACTTGTACTAAAGTTTGGAATTTTTTAAATAAAAATAATGCTGACAGAAAATCAATATTAATTAACCTTGGAGGAGGAGTTATTACAGATATGGGTGGCTTTATTGCTAGTACATACAAAAGAGGTATTGATTTTATTAATATTCCTACTACACTTCTTTCAATTGTAGATGCATCTGTTGGTAGTAAAACAGGAATTAATTATGATTCATTAAAAAATCAAATTGGCACATTCTCTGACCCAAAGCTTGTAATTATTGATGATAAATATTTAGATTCACTAGATGACAGAAATAAAATTAGTGGATATGCAGAAATTTTCAAACACAGTTTAATCTCAGGAAATTTGTTTGATGAGCTTATTTCNGATTCTAAGACTNTTTACAATGATAAAATTATTCACAACTCAATAAAAGTAAAAGATGAAATAGTGAAGAAAGATAGAGAAGAATCTAACATCAGAAAATATCTAAATTTTGGTCATACTATAGGTCATGCAATTGAATCTNTAAAAATGGGTACTAATAATGAACTTTTGCATGGTGAAGCAATAGCATCAGGATTAATCATTGAATTGTATATTTCACATTTAACTTTAGGATTTCCTTTGGAAAAGGTTGAATTATGTNCAAAACATATTAATAATTTATTTCNCAAAATCAAATTAACAGATAATGAAATTATTAAGCTATATCAGCTTATGAAATTTGATAAAAAAAATTATAAAGACAATACAAATTTTGTTCTTTTAAAGGATGTAGGAAGTTGTGTGACTGATCAAACTGCAATAAAAGACTCTATTGATGCAGGAATAAATTATTATCTGAATAATTAGGCAGAGTTTCTACTTGCGTTAATATTTCCAAATAAAGATCTTGTTATCATTCTTTCAAATACATCTAATTTTTTAACTGATCCTTTCTTTTCTATTTCCTTAATGTTTTGTAAAGCATATTGCTGAATAGTAATAAGTGGTAAAACTATATTTTCNCGAGTTGTAATAGATTCTTTATTCGCAGGTTCATTTTGCATAAGCTCTTTAAAATCTGAAACCTTCAAGAGCATTTTTTTTGATAATTTATACTCTTCAAATATTAAATCCCAAAAATCTCCAAATTCTGGATCGTTAGTCATNTATGATGTAAGCTGAAAAAATGATTTTGTTAAACTCATCATACTATTTGACACTAAGGCTCTGAAAAAAGGAACTTCCTTNTAAAGGGATTTCACCTCCTTAAATCTTTTATTTTCATAAAAATAATTTAAAGCAGTTCCTAACCCAAAAAATCCAGGTACGTTTTGCTTTAATTGACTCCAACTACCTACAAACGGAATAGCCCTTAAGCTCTCAAAATTAAATTCTGATGAATTTCCTGATCTTTTAGATGGTCTACTTCCNATATTAGTTTTAGCATAATACTTAATTGTACTCATCTTATCTAAATAAGGAACAAATTTTGGATGATCTTTGAAATCACTGTAAGCTTCATAGCT
Organism: Flavobacteriaceae bacterium; assembly: GCA_002693085.1. The sequence goes on from NZOB01000042.1 coordinate 10,930, forward strand.
TATTGATGACAACTTNTCTAAGGTTNTTCNNTGATTNCTAGANAAGATTTCTTTATCNGAAATGATTCTGTTTTTTACACCAGAGCTNANTANTTGTTCCAAATTATATTGGCATGAGTCAAGTGTACCAAAGTTTGAACTAATNGTTTGTCCTTGNACAGTGATTTGAATTTGATCAGATTCAACTAAATTNCCTAATGCACTATAAAACTGATGCGTGTTTCCACCTCCACGTGCTGGCGGACCTCCTCTTCCATCAAAAAATATAACTTTAATTCCATATTTTCTTGATAGCTTAGTTAAAACCTCTTTAGCTTTTAAAATACTCCAATTAGCAGTTAAATAACCTCCATCCTTAGTTCCATCACTAAATCCTAACATAATAACCTGAGTGTCATTTCTAAGCTTTAGATGACTTCTATAGTCTTTATTGTTATATACTACCTCCATTACATCAGAACATACATCAAGATCATTAATAGTCTCAAACAGAGGAACAATATCAACTGTTGGGTTTTCCCATTCACATAATTTAAACATTGTAAAAACTTCAAGAAT
>NZOB01000043.1 GCA_002693085.1 Flavobacteriaceae bacterium
TAAAAATATTTTTCATTCAAATTTTCCTTAATTTAAGAAAAAATTAAAACAGCTAATAATGAAAAAATATTATTTAATCATAGCCATAATATTTATGGCTATTTCATGTAGTAAAACAAAAAAACCAGAAGCTATTTCTCTTTTTAATGGCGAAAATCTAGATGGTTGGATTATTTATGGAACTGAAAAATGGTATGTAGAAGATGGTGAACTTGTATGTGAAAGTGGTCCCAATCAAGCATATGGATACTTAGGTACAGAACAATTTTATGACAATTTCATTTTAGATTTAGAATTTAAGCAAGAAAGTAATGGAAATAGTGGTGTTTTTTTTAGATCAACAGTTGATGGGACTAAAGTTAAAGGATGGCAAGTAGAAGTTGCTCCTCCAGCATATCATTCAGGAGGAATATATGAATCATATGGAAGAGGATGGTTAATTAAACCTGACTCATCACTAGATTCTATTGTAAAAATGGGGGAGTGGAATAGCATGAAAATTAAAGTTTACGATGATAAAGTAACTACCTGGATTAATGATATGGAGATGATTAGTTTAAAAGATTCTATAATAGCAAATGGAAAGGGTGGTATTGCTTTACAAATTCATGATGGTGGTGGGATTAAAGTAAAATGGAGAAATTTATTATTACAAAAATTTGATTAACCATAAATATCACCTGAAGAGTGATTTTTTATGGCACCAGTTACCGATTTTAAGCAATTGACTTTATTTTGAATCCTTAGAACACCTAAAAGAGCAAAAATTAACGCTTCCTTAAAATCAATTATCTGTTTGTTGGGTATATAAGTATTAATGTTGTATTCATTTTGAAGAATATCAACTAAATTATTATTGTAAGTTCCTCCTCCNCTAAGTAGAACCTTTTCTGAATCATTGATNTTTTTACTTATTTGAAAAGCTGCATGTTTTACAAAAGTCGCTAAGGTTTCTTCCTCAGAAATTTTATAACTCTCTATCATAGGAAAAATTTTATCAATTACGAATTCAATTCCNAAGGACTTAGGATTTTTTTTAGAATAAAATGATATAGAATTTAATTCATTAAATAAATCTCTATTAATTTTTCCTCTAGANGATAAGATACCGTTCTCATCATATTCATATCCTATTTTCTTTGAATAAAAATTTAATACAGTATTTAATGGACANATATCATATGCTGNAATTTGATTATCAGATTTAATTGATAGGTTAATAAATCCACCTAGATTAAGACAATACTTAAAGTTGGAAAATAAAATTTTATCTCCAATANGTACTAAAGGAGCACCTTGCCCATTTAAACTTAAATCTTGAGCTCTAAAATTATTAACTGTCTTAATTCCTGTNATTTTATTAATGANTTCACCNTTTCCNATTTGTAGTGTAATTCCTNTNTCAGGTTGATGAAAAACAGTATGACCGTGAGATGAAATCAAATTAATATTTTTTAGANTAAAATCTAAAATAAANTTGTTNATNGATTCNCCAATAAAAGTTCCATATTCNATATCAATTTTATTTATTTCANCAGATTTTTTTTCAANAATATTGTTAAGCTTTTNTGAAATANTACTGGGATAACTAATGGATANGGAATTAGCTATTTTAAAATCNGAAAGATTTTCTAAATTAAAAATNACATGACATAAATCTAGCCCATCTAAAGAAGTGCCACTCATNACTCCNATAACTTCAATTTTATCCATTATCGATGGAAAGTATTAAAAAAAAANTAAATTATAAGGAATTTAAATAAGAAATGGTTGAAATAGGATCTTCAGATTTAAAAACAGAACTACCTGCAACTAGAACGTTGGCACCAGAATCAAAAAGTTGTTTAGCATTTTCNTTGTTTACTCCACCATCAACTTCAATTAAAGCTCTTGAGTTAGTTTTTTCGATAAGANTNCTTAATTCTTCAACTTTTTTATAAGTATTTTCTATAAATGATTGTCCTCCNAATCCTGGATTAACACTCATTAGGCATACTAAATCAATGTCTGTAATTATTGCATTTAATGAAGAAACTGGGGTATGTGGATTAATTGCAACACCACTTTTCATNCCATTATTTTTAATATTTTCAACTGTTCTGTGTAAATGGGTGGAGGCTTCTAGGTGAACTGTAAGAATTTCACTACCTAGCTCAGCAAACTTTTGNACATACCTTTCAGGATTAACAATCATAAGGTGCACATCTAAAGTTTTTCTTGCATGTTTTTTAAANANTTCCATTACAGGNGTGCCAAAAGAAATATTAGGCACAAAAANACCATCCATAACATCAATGTGAAACCATCCAGCTTCACTCTTATTAACTAAGTCTATTTCTTCTTCAAGCTTACCAAAATTACAGGCAAGCATTGAAGGAGCAATAATTTTAGACTTATTATCCAAGGTATGTTTTTAATATTTTACTTCTAGAAGTNTGTTTTAATCTTCTTATAGCTTTTTCTTTGATTTGTCTTACACGCTCTCTNGTTAAATCAAATGTTTCACCAATTTCTTCTAATGTCATTGCATGTTGNTCTGCTAAACCAAAGTATAGTCTAACAACATCAGCTTCTCTNGGTGTAAGTGTTTCTAAAGCTCTTTCAATTTCTGTTTTTAGAGATTCATGAAGTAAACCTTTATCAGGNTTAGGAGATTCACCGCTTTTTANTACNTCATAAAGATTTGAATCTTCACCTTCAACTAATGGAGCATCCATTGAGACATGTCTTCCAGANTTTTTCATNGANTCTTTAACATCAGAAACNGTCATNTCAAGNTCTTTAGCTATTTCTTCAGCAGANGGTACTCTCTCATTAGCTTGNTCTAANAAAGCNTACATTTTATTAATTTTATTGATNGANCCTATCTTGTTTAAAGGTAATCTTACAATTCTTGATTGNTCTGCAAGAGCTTGAAGAATTGATTGTCTAATCCACCANACAGCATAAGAGATAAATTTGAAACCACGAGTNTCATCNAATCTCTTNGCAGCTTTTATCAATCCTAAATTTCCTTCATTGATCAAATCAGGTAATGTAAGTCCTTGATTTTGATATTGCTTTGCAACAGATACAACAAATCGAAGNTTAGCTTTNGTAAGCTTTTCAAGTGCAATTTCATCACCTTCTTTTATCCTTTGAGCTAACTCTACTTCTTCCTCAGCAGTAATTAGATCTACTTTACCAATTTCTTGTAAATATTTGTCTAGAGATGCGGTTTCTCTATTGGTAACCTGTTTAGTAATTTTAAGTTGTCTCATTAAAGTCNTTTATTACTTATACGATAAAATTTGAAAAAGGTTTCAATTTATTCCTTTTTTTTTGGTCTTTCAAGTAAAATTTTTCTGGAAACTTTTTGTTTTTTAGTTCTGGAATCAATACCCATATATTTAACTCTAGTGATATCTCCTAAATTCAAATATTTCTCGACTTTTTCAACTCTTTCCCATGCTATTTCAGAAACATGTANTAAAACNTCTTTNCCTGGNCTAAATTCTACAACAGCACCAAATTCTAAAATCTTAACNACTTTAACATCGTATTCTTTACCATATTCAGGCTTAAANGTAATATCATCAATTTTTTGAATAACCGTATCAATCATTTCTTGATCAGTACCGAGTATTTCAATAATTCCTTTTTCATCTTCTTCTTCAATAACTATTGTTGTACCAGTTTCTTTTTGCATTTCTTGAATAACTTTTCCACCAGGTCCAATTACAGCACCAATGTAGTCTCCATCAATAACCACTTTCACCATTTTAGGAGCGTGTGGTTTAACTGAATCAGCAGGTTGTTCAATTGTGTTAGTTAATTCATTTAAAATTTCTAATCTACCAACTCTAGCTTGTTCTAAAGCTTTGACTAATATTTCATATGAAAGGCCTTTAATCTTAATGTCCATTTGACATGCAGTAATTCCATCGCTTGTTCCTGTAACTTTAAAGTCCATATCACCTAAATGATCTTCATCACCTAATATGTCGGAAAGAACCGAGTATCTTTCACCATCAGAAATTAATCCCATTGCAATTCCTGAAACAGGTTTACTAATTTTAACACCAGCATCCATTAATGCCATAGTTCCAGAGCAAACTGTAGCCATTGATGATGAACCATTAGATTCTAATACTTCAGAAACCACTCTAACAGTGTATGGACAATCATCTGGGAATACTTTACTTAGAGCTCTTTGTGCTAAATTACCATGGCCAATTTCTCTTCTAGATGTTCCTCTTAATGGCCTAGCTTCACCCGTTGAAAAAGGTGGGAAATTATAATGTAAATAAAAATTTTCTTCACCTTGATGAGTTGGAGAATCAATAATATTAGCATCTCTTGAAGTTCCTAAAGTAACTGTTGCTAAAGCTTGAGTTTCACCTCTNGTGAAAATTGAAGAACCATGAGTTGAAGGTAAATAATCTACTTCACACCAAATTGGCCTAATATCAGTGGTCTTTCTTCCGTCTAATCTGATTCCTTCGCTTAAAACTAACTCTCTAATAGCTTCTTTTTCAACTTTATAAAAATAGTTTAAAATAAGACTTTCATTCTCTTCNAGTTCNTCTTCACTAAAAGACTCTAGAAGATTTTCTTTAACGTTTGAAAATTCCTCNGATCTTTGTTTTTTTCCTAATCCTTTCTTTGCAATTTCATAACATTTTTNATAACAATGNTTGTGAACTCTATCTAATAATTCTTTGTCTTCAATACTTTGATCATACTCTCTAATATCTTTTCTTCCAATTTCATTTACTAANTCATTTTGAGCGTCAATTTGTATTTTAATTGCTTCATGACCAAATTTGATAGCGTCAGTCATTTCTTCTTCAGAAATTTCATCAAATTCACCCTCAACCATTGAAACGGAATCATAACTTGCTCCAACCATGATATCAATATCAGATTCCTCTAATTGTGTTCTACTTGGATTGATAATAAAATCTCCATTAATTCTACCTACTCGTACCTCAGAGATTGGATACTCGAATGGAATATCAGATAATTGAATTACTGTTGAAGCAGCTAAACCAGCTAAAGAATCTGGCATTACATTTTCATCATGTGACATCANTTGAATCATAACTTGAGTTTCATGATGATAATCTTTTGGAAAAAGAGGTCTTAGAACTCTATCAACAAGCCTCATTGTTAGAATTTCTTCGTTTGATGGTCTTGCTTCTCTTTTAAAAAAACCACCTGGAAATTTTCCTGCAGCAGCGAATTTTTCTCTGTAGTCAACAGTTAATGGTAAAAAATCAACGGGACTCGCATTTCTAGCTGAAACTACAGTTGCAAGAAGCATAGCATTACCCATCTGTATTACTGCAGAACCATCAGCTTGTTTTGCTAGTTTTCCTGTTTCTATTGAAATAACTCTACCATCAGGTAATGAAATTTCTTTTTTATAAATTTTTGTATTCATATGTTTTCATTAATTAAATGTTGTGTGAGTAGCAACCAATGAAAACTAATATTACTTTCTTAGAGATAGTTTTTTGATTATTGATCTATATCTATTAATATCTTTATTTTTTAAATAATTTAGAAGACTTTTTCTTTTTCCAACCATTTTTAGAAGAGATCTCTCGGTATTATAATCTTTTTTATTCTCTTTAAGGTGATTGGTCAAATGATTAATTTTAGTAGTAAATAATGCTATTTGACCTTCAGTAGATCCTGTATCTTTTTCTGAAGACCCATTATCTTTAAAAATATCTTCCCTAATTTTCTTTGTTATATACATTAAACTCTTTTTTTAGTGGCGCAAATATAGTATAATTTTTTAATGTTCTTGAGAATTTTTTCTCAATGGCTTATTTAAAATTAAGTCTATGTAAAGGTTGATTTTATCTTTTAAATCATTTCTGTGAGAAATAAAATCAATAAACCCATGCTCGAGTAAAAATTCAGATCTTTGAAAACCGTCTGGCAAATCTTGTCCAGTTGTATCTTTAACCACCCTTGGTCCAGCAAAACCAATTAATGCTCCTGGCTCTGAAATAATTATATCACCAAGCATAGCAAAAGATGCAGTTGTACCTCCTGTTGTTGGATCAGTACAAAGAGAGATGTAAGGAATTTTTTTATTTGATAGTTCAGATAACTTTGCAGAAGTTTTAGCCATTTGCATTAAAGATATAGCTCCTTCCATCATTCTAGCTCCACCTGATTTTGATATTATAAGTAGTGGAGATTTTGTTTTTATTGAATGGTCTACTGCTCTTGAAATTTTTTCACCTACTACAGATCCCATTGATCCTCCTATATAAGAAAAATCCATGGATGCAATTGTTAAATTTTTACCTTTGGATTTACCATAGGCAACTCTTATTGCATCTTTAAGACCTGTTTTTTTTTGTGCTTCTTTAATTCTTTGTGGATATGTTTTTGTGTCTGTAAACTTCAAAGGATCAGATGCTACAAGATTATCAAAAAGATTTTCATATTTATCATCATCAAATAATATTTTAAAGTATTCTGATGACCCGATTCTCATATGAAAATTATCTTCGGGAGAAACAAAATTATTTTTAACTAATTCATCATTATCAACAATTTTTCCAGAGGGAGTTTTATGCCAAAGACCATCAGGAGTATCTTTTTTGTCCTTNGTGTTTGTTTGAATACCTTTTCTTGTTCTTTTAAACCAAGCCATAAAACCAAAATAAATCTATAAAAAAATAGACTATAATGTATTAATATTATTTAAATCTTTGAATGCTTGCTCAAGTCTTTCAACAAATGCTTCTTCACCTTTTCTCAACCAAACTCTTGGATCATAAAATTTTTTATTTGGAATATCATCTCCATCAGGGTTTCCAATTTGATTTTTTAAATATTNTGAATTTTCATTAAAGTAATTTCTTACTCCGCTCATAAAAGCATATTGCATATCAGTATCAATATTCATTTTTACAGCACCATACGAAATTGCCTCTCTGATCTCTTCAACAGATGACCCAGAACCGCCATGAAAAACAAAATTTACAGAGTTATCAGGTAAATTGAATTTTTTTGAAATATATTCTTGTGAATTCTTTAAAATTTTTGGAGTTAATTTAACATTACCTGGTTTGTAAACACCATGAACATTACCAAAAGCTGCAGCGATTGTNAATCTATTACTAACTTCAGATAACTGTTCGTATGCATATGCTACCTCTTCAGGTTGAGTGTATAGTTTAGAATCATCAATATCAGTATTATCTACCCCATCTTCTTCGCCTCCTGTGACACCAAGTTCAATTTCTAAGGTCATATCAATCTTAGACATTCTCTCAAGGTATTCTTTACAAGTTGAAATATTGTCAACAATATCTTCTTCAGAAAGATCGATCATGTGAGAGCTAAATAAAGGTTTTCCATGCTTAGAATAATGTCTTTCACTTTCATCNAATAAACCATCAACCCAAGGTAATAACTTTCTTGCGGCGTGNTCNGTGTGTAATATTACAGTNCTATTGTACGATTTNGCAAGCTCATGAACGTGTTTAGCACCTGCTATGGAACCCTTCACTGAAGCTATTTGATCTATATTTCCTAACCCTTTACCTGCATTAAAGCTACCTCCTCCATTAGAAAATTNAATTATGACGGGTGCATTTAATTTTGCTGCTGTCTCTAATGTTGCGTTAATTGAATTTGATCCGATTACGTTAACTGCAGGAATAGCAAATTTTTTTTGTTTTGCTAAATCAAAAATTTTTTGAACATCATTTCCAGTAAGTATACTCATNTTTTTATTTTGAAAGGCAAAACTAGTAAGAAAAAAGGAAGTTAAAAAGGATAATTTAAACCAATATTAAATACAGCTTTGTTCAATGAAAAATCTTTAAACCACCTTCTGTTTTTTGCTAAGTAAGGATTATATGTTTTTAGACCCATATCAAGCCTAAAAATAAACAATCCAGAATCATATCTTAATCCAAATCCACTTCCAATTGCTAATTCATCAAGATCTTTAAAGCCATCAAAACTTCTAGATGATTCATTAGTATCATCAAAAATATTCCAAATGTTTCCAATATCTGAAAATAAAGCACCATTAAAATTACCAAACATTTTAAATCTATATTCAAGATTTAAAGCTAGTTTGAAATTAGCTTCATTAAACTCATTTTTAGCACCACTTGAGCCAGGTCCTANTTTATAAACTTCCCATGCTCTATTGTCATTTGATCCTCCACCAAAAAATGATTCTGAAAATGGAATATTATCAGAATTACCAAATGGNACAGCAATTCCTCCAAAATACCTTAAAGCAAAAATAGAGTTGTCACTTATATCCCAATGTCTAATAAAACTATATTCCATCTTTATAAATTGGGAAAATTCTAAATCTGAAATAAGCTTTTTCCCCTGATTATTTTTTTTANACACCAAACTTGCTAGATTTCCAGATGATTTTAATTTAAGTTTCCATTGTTTAAAATTTCTTTTATCATATCTGTTATCGTAATTATTCGAAATTTGAAAGCTTGAACCAATAATTAAATTATTTGCAATAAGTCTTTTTCTTCTTCCTTCAATGTAGCTAACTAATGAATAATCATCATTAGCTACAACTAAATTTTCATTCAATATGTCATTTATAAATAAATTAATTCCATTTGGAATGGACAATTCATTATTAATGAAATATTTAGGATCAGATGTATATTTTTTTGAAATTAGATTAAGTTCTTCATAAGAGTTTGAGTAAATATTAAAGTAATTTTCAATATTTTTATTATTAATTAATTCAATTTCAATAGGGGAAAAATTATAATAGTTTTTAGAGTTAGACCATGCGTAATTATAATTAAACTTAAAGCTATTTCTATCTAGTCCGATGTTGTTTTGGTTTGATGACCCTAAACTTAAAAATGATCTTTTATTTTCCAAAGATTTTGATGAATTCTCAAAGATTAAAAACCTAGGAAAATCAATAGTTAAATCATAATTAACCTGAGAGATTGTTTTATCCCCAGATTTACCAACTGATCCACTGGCAGAAAGATTAAAATTTTCTCCATTTTTGAAAAAATTTCTGGATTTAAATCTGTTTTCAAAAGCTATACCAATATCCTCAATATCTGATTGCTTTATATCAAAACCAAATCCAAGTGCAAATCTTTTTTTGTTGTTTAAAATGATATTGGCATTTAATTTATTTCCATTTATTTCATCATATTGAACAGATGGAAAAGTAAATAAATCAAGGCTGTTAAGTTCCTTGAGGGTTGCTTTTCTCAACGAATCATTAAAAATAGAACCTTCCTCAAACTTGATTTTTGATAATATAAAATCATCTTTAAATCTAAAGTTTACTTCATTATCAACTTGTTTTAAAATAATATCATTTACTTTAAAAATTTCATGGTTATTTCCATCAATTATAATTTCCACCGGTAGAGAATAATTGTTTCCTGCAGGATCAACTTTAACAGAAAAAGAAATAGAATTTATTTGAAATCCATAAACACCATTATTTCTAAATAAAGTGTAAAGTCTATTTCTTTCTAAATCAAAATTTTTTGTTTCAAAAAAATCATTTTCTTTTATAAATGATTTTGATTTGTTAGCCTTATATATGGAATCAATAATCTTAGATTCTATTTTTGAATTTATTTCNCCTATATAATATCTTGAACCTGTTTCAATATTGAAATCAACAAAAGCTTTTTTAGTCGGTTTTTTTGTTACTTTAAAGGATNTAGAATTATCAAGATATCCAATGTTTTGGAAGTATAGATTTAAATTATCTAATGATCTATTAATTTCAGAACTATCTATCAAACTAATTTTTTCACCATTATTAATCTTCCAATCATTAAAATTTTTGAAGTATTTTTTTAATTGTAATACTTGTTTTGGAGAAAAAATGTTATTNAGTTTTTTTTGTTTTTTTTGTTCATTAACCCATNCATCAAAAATACTATCGGGATTTTTCTTGGCTGAAGATGAAATCATTGCATTGAATGGAATTCCAAGNAATTTTGAATTCTCTTTAAAAGTTATTAAATCTGAAAGAGAGTCTTTTTTAATCAGATTTCCATTTATTTTGATATTAGTTTTTTCTAGTATTAAATCTTCATCGAGTAAGGATTTTTGCAATGAACAACTAACAGTAAATAATGATAGTACAAATATTAGTTTTATTTTTACTAGGTTTTTAGACATATTATATAAAGTAAAAATACATCTAATTAAATGGTTACCAAAAATGAAATAAAATTCATTAAATCTCTCAGGGATAAAAGCTTCAGAAACAAATTTAACTTATTTNTAGTCGAAGGTGAAAAATCAATTAATGAATTTTTAAATTCAAATTATAAAGTTTATAAAATATACTCAACTCATCCNGCTAACATTTCTTATAATGATGTAATTCAAATATCANANAANCAATTAATTCAAATAAGTTCTTTAAAAACACCGAATAAACATATTGCAATTTTTAATAAAACTAAATTTCCTGTAAAAAATCAAAAAAATTATTTTGTACTTGACTCTGTGAATGATCCAGGAAATTTAGGAACNATGATTAGAACCTTGGATTGGTTTGGGTATGATCAATTGATTTGTTCAAAAAACTCTGTTGACTGTTATAATACAAAAGTAGTTCAATCTACTATGGGATCTTTATCCAGAGTAAATGTTCATTATATTGATCTGTACGATTTTATAAGTTCATCAAATTTACCTGTTTATGGCGCTTCAATCTCTGGTAAATCAATTTTAGAATTTTCGGAAAAAAAAGATTCTGGAATTTGGATTTTTGGTTCAGAATCAAATGGAATCTCAGATGATTTAAGTAAACTCATCGACCAATATTACTGTATTCCAAAAGGTAATAATCGTGTAAAGACTGAAAGTTTAAATCTTTCAACCTCTTTTTCAATTATCTTAAGTTTTTTAAACTTAGATTAATAAAAACTTAGATTAATAAAAACTGCTCTGGTAAACATTTTTTTTAAATTTCCAGTCCANGGATTATCGGGAATCCCATCAGGTAATTCATTTTTAAAAGAAAAAATGCCTCTAATTGAAGGTGAAAATTTAAAATATCTCAAATAAAAGTCTATTCCGAATGANAACTCGTAGAACATGTTAAACTTTGCAAATTCGAAATTATCTATTGAGTAATTTTCAAGAGTGCTTTCTATTTCAGAAAGATTAATTGATGCAGCAATTCCNCCTTTCAAGTAAGGTCTCAGATTATTTAATCTTTTGGAACTGTATTTTAATAAGAGTGGAAAATGAATATTGTTTGATTTTATTGTCCACAATGTNTCATTGTAATTGGTAAAATTTCGTCTTTCATTAAATATTAANTTCTTATTATTNGAATGTAGNCCTGGTTCAAAACTTAGTCTCAAATTTTTATTCAATTTTAATTCACCAATTAAACCTACATTNAGCCCATTTGATCTTTCAACTGAGATAGGATATTCTTGATTTTCTTTGTAAATTATTTTATAATCGTATTGATTTGTTCCAATAAAGTATCCAAATCTTAAGTCTTTTTCATCAAAATTTGGAAGATTGGTAAATTGAGAAAAGCAAAAAAAAGAATTTATAAAAAATAAAAAAAATAGTTTTGCTTTCACATTTCAAATCTAACAAACTATAGCATAAGCTCATAGTCAACTTGACTTTTATTTAATTATGTTCAAAATCAAGTATATTTGTTTTGTTATTCAAACAACTGATTAATGAAAATAATTATTGCTGGTGCTGGTGAAGTAGGATTACATTTGTCTAAATTATTGTCTTTTGAATCTCATGATATCACACTAATTGACAATAATGATATTAACTTGAAAGATGGAGAAAACTATCTTGATATAAAGGTTATTAATGGTGATTCATCATCAATTTCTACTTTAGGTCAAGCTAATGTTAAAGATTCTGATTTGGTTATTGGTGTAACTGCCAGTGAATCAATTAATTTTTTAACGTGTAGTCTTTCAAAGCAACTTGGAGCGAAAAGAACAATTGCAAGAATAACTAATCCTGAATTCATAAGTGATAACTCTATAGATTTTAAAAAACTTGGAATTGATGAAATTATTTCTCCAGAACATCTAGCTGCTAATGAGATTAAATTATTAGTAAATGATTCTGCTTTTACAAATAGCCACGACTTTGAAGATGGTGAACTAAAGATGATGGCAGCTAGAATTCAAACTGACGCTCCTTTTGTTGGAAAAAAAGTTCAGGAAGCTGCATCAGTATACCCCGGAATAAAATTTATGCCCATAGCGATTGAAAGAAGTGGAAGTCAATCTGCAATTATACCCAGAGGAAATACTTTATTTAAAAAAGATGATCATGTATACTTTATAACTTGTGATGATGGTGTTGATGAATTATACAAACTAATGGGGACAAAAAAAGATAAACTTCAAAACATTATGATTCTTGGAGGTGGCAGAGTTGGTTTCAAGGTAGCTCAAGAACTTAGTGAAGAAGGATATTCAGTTAAATTAGTTGAGATTAATAATGATAAAGCTGAAAAAATTGCAGATCAATTAAATAATGTTTTGGTTTTAAATTTAGATGGAACNCGAGTTGATCTATTAAGCGAAGAGAATTTAGATCAAATGGACGCCTTTATTTCCACTACTGGAGATTCACAAAAAAACATTATGTCATGCCTTATGGCAAAGTCAAAAAAAATAAAAAAAACAATTGCATTGGTTGATGATTCTGATTATTTCGAATTATCTGAATCTATTGGTGTTGACACATTGATAAACAAAAAATTATTAGCGGCAAATGAAATATTTAGATTTATTAGAAAGGGAAATATTCTTGAGTTAAATAAATTAAATAATATGAATGCTGAAGTTTTAGAATTTCTGGTCAGCTCAAACTCTAAGGTTATTGGTAAAAAAATAAAAGATATTAATTTCCCGAGATCAGCAATTATTGGAGGAGTTATTAGAGATGATAAAGGTTTAATTGCCTTAGGTGATTTTCAAATTAAGGAAGGTGATAAAGTCCTGATTTGTTCCCTGTATGAGGGTATTAGTAAAGTTGAAAAACTTTTTCTCTAGTTTATGTCAAAGCTAAATTACAAGTTAATTCTATATATAATTGGGCTCCTACTTTTATTTAATGGTGGAGCTATGTTTATTACTGCTGGTGTTAGTTTATTAACTAGCGACGGAGTAGTTAATGAAATTACTAGTTCAGCAATTATAATAATTTCAATTGGACTCATTTTAATGTTATCTAATAAAAATAATATTAGACAAATAAATAAAAAAGATGGTTATTTAATTGTAACAGTCGGTTGGTTAACAATGATATTTTCCGGAATGCTACCTTATTACATGACGGATTCAATATCCTCGTTTTCAAATTTAATTTTTGAAAGTATGTCAGGGTATACTGCAACTGGATCAACAATTATTAATGATGTTGAATCTCTACCNAAAAGTGTAATTTTTTGGAGAAGTATGACACATTGGCTTGGTGGAATGGGAATAATTGTATTAGCCATAGCAATACTTCCTTTACTTGGTATAGGAGGAATGCAATTGTTTTCAGCTGAAGCTCCAGGTAGTGGAATAAGTGGTGATAAAATTCATCCAAGAATAAGCGCTACAGCAAAAAGATTGTGGTATATATATGTAGGCTTGACCTTCGTAGAGACTCTGGCTTTAAATTTTGCTGGAATGAGCATTTTTGATGCTATAAATCACTCAATGAGTAATATTGCAACTGGTGGATTTTCTACCAAAAATAATAGTTTAGCTTACTGGAATTCTATACCTGAAATCCAATATATAATTATATTTTTTATGATTCTTGCTGGAACAAACTATTTATTGATTTATTCTGCATTTATTGGAAAATTCAAGAAATTATTTAATAATACGGAGTTTATATGGTATTTAAGTTTTATTGCTGTTTTTGTTTTAGTAACAACTTTAGTTTTATTTTTTAATGTTGATTTGAGCAATACTGAATTTGATCATCCTGAGATATATGGAAAATTTGAATCAAGTTTTAGACATGCTTTTTTTCAAATTGTTGCTGTAATTACCACTACAGGATTTGTCACAGGTGATTTTGCAGGATGGACACCTTTTCTTACTATGCTGTTTTTTGGATTGATGTTTATAGGTGCATCATCTGGATCTACATCTGGTGGTATAAAAATTTCTAGACATCTGATTTTAATTAAAAATGGATTTTTAGAATTTAAGAAAGCACTTCATCCAAATGCAGTGTTACCATTGAGATATAATCACTCAGTTGTTAAAAAAGCTGTAATTGTAAATATTTTAGCATTTTTTATGCTTTATTTAATTTTATTCATAATTGGAGCAGGTGTATTAAGTACCCAAGGTCTTGATTTTTCTTCAGCAGTAGGTGGCTCAGCTGCATCTTTAGGTAATGTTGGACCAGCTATAGGTTCATTAGGTCCTTCATTGACTTATGANGGGTTGTCAGCTTTTGCCAAGATATGGTGCTCATTTTTAATGTTAGTAGGAAGNCTTGAATTATTTACCTTTTTAATAATATTTACGCCATATTTTTGGAGAAAAATTTAGGCTAATACTGCTTTAATTCTTTTTATTGCTTCNGNAATATTTTCTTTTGATGCAGCATAACTAATTCTGATATTATTTGGACAACCAAATGCGCTTCCAGTTACTGTAGCAACATGAGCTTTTTCCAATAAAAACATTGAGAAGTCTGATGAGTTATTTATTTTAAAACCATCAATTTCTTTTCCAAAATAATATGAAATATCAGGAAAAATATAAAATGCACCGTCTGGATTATTAAGTTTAATTCCTTTAATCTCNGANANAAGTTCAATAATTAGTTTTNTTCTAGACTTAAATTCATCAACCATGTAGCTAATTTNNTTTACATCGGNTGTAATTGCAGCAATAGTAGCTTTTTGAGCTATACAATTTGCTCCACTGGTCACTTGACCTTGAAGTTTAGTACAAGCTTTTGCGATCCATTCAGGTGCTCCTATGTAGCCAATTCTCCATCCGGTCATAGCAAATGCTTTNGCAACACCNTTTACAGTTATAGTTCTTTCATACATATCATCNATAGCGGCAAAACTAAAATGATCATTNCCATANTGTATNTGTTCATATATTTCGTCTGATAAAACAAAAATATTTGGGTAGTTTTTTAATACATCTCCAATTGCTCTCAGCTCATTCTCACTATACATCGATCCACTTGGGTTATTAGGTGAGTTAAGAATAATCATTTTAGTTTTATCTGTTATATAATCTTTAATCTTAGATGCCTTTACTTTAAAATCATCTTCAATTCCACTTTCTATTATGATTGGTATCCCCTCTGCCATTTCAACAATAGCCGAGTAGCTTACCCAAAAAGGTGCTAATAATATAACTTCCTCACCTGGTTTGACCATAGCTTGAACTACATTAGCAATAGATTGTTTAGCTCCAGTTGATACAACAATTTGATTTGCATTATAAGAAAGTTTATTATCTCTCTTAAACTTTTGACAAATAGCTTCTTTTAAATCTGCATATCCATCAACTGGTGTGTACGAATTATAGTTATGGTTGATTGCACTAATAGCGGCATTTTTAATAAAATCTGGAACATTAAAGTCAGGTTCGCCTAAACTTAAACCAATTATATCAATTCCACTATTTTTAAGTTCTCTTGCCTTGGCAGCCATTGCTAGAGTGGCTGAAGCGGGAAGATTATTTATTTTGTTAGTAAGAAACTCTTTCATTAAAAAATGAATTTAATTTTTTGCCAAAGATATTTAAATTGGACTACTTTAGTAAGATATATTTTAAATAAATGACAAATAAAATAGATTCTTATTTTCAACTTGACACTCTAAAAAAGAAGCAATTAGAAAAGTTTAAAAATCTTATAACTATTTGGAATCAAAAGATAAATTTAGTTTCAAGAAAAGACATAGAAAATTTTGAAGTTAATCACATATTACATTCAATATCTGTATCAAAGTATTTTAATTTTAAAGATAATAGCGATATTATGGATTTAGGTACTGGAGGTGGTTTGCCTGGAATTCCTCTTTCGATAATTTTTCCAAATGTTAATTTTCATTTGATCGATAGTATTAAAAAAAAAATTGATGTTGTAAATTCTATTGTTGAAGATTTAAATTTAAAAAATGTGAAAACAAGTTGGTCAAACGCAAAAGATATAAACTCTAAGTATGATTTTATTATCTCTAGGGCAGTAGCTTCATATCCAAAAATTAAAAAAAACTGCTTTAATAAGATTAAACATGAAAGCAAGCACAAATTAAAAAATGGTTTTATTCTTTTAAAAGGTGGAGATATTAAAAAGGAATTTTCTGAAACTAAAAACTATACGTCTTACAATATTTTTGAAAAAATAAATTTAGACTACTTTCAAACTAAAAAAATTATATATGTTCCTAATCCATATAATCATAAGGATAGTTAGTAGGTGGATTGTGAGTTCTACTTACTAATCTTGGGCTAACCCATCTTAATAGATTCAATTTAGATCCAGCCTTATCGTCTGTTCCTGAAGCTCTACATCCTCCAAAAGGTTGTTGACCAACAACTGCACCTGAAGGTTTATCATTAATATAAAAGTTTCCAGCACTGTATCTTAATTTATTTAATGCGGTTTTAATACTTTCTTCATCTTCAGATATAAATGCTCCAGTCAGTGCGTAATCAGATGTTTGATCAACAATATCCAACATACTATTCCATTCTTCATCATTGTAAACGTAAATAGTAACAACTGGACCAAAAATTTCTTCTTGCATAGTTCTAAACTGATGGTTTTTCGTAAGAATTATTGTTGGTTCAACAAAATATCCAACACTGTCATCATATCCTCCTCCAATTAATATTTCACAATCATCGCTGGATTTTGCATAATCAATATATTCAGAAATTCTTTTAAAAGCATTTTCATGAATTACAGCTGTCATGAAATTATTGAAATCAATAGGAGATCCCATTTTGATTGTTTTAGTTTGATCTATAACACTTGAAATAAGTTCATTAGAAATTGATTTTGGAATGTAAATTCTTGATGCCGCTGAACATTTTTGACCTTGAAACTCAAAACCACCTCTAATTATTGCAGTTGCAGAGGCTTCAATGTTAGCTGAGGGGTGACAAAAGATAAAATCTTTTCCTCCAGTTTCACCTACAATTCTTGGATAGTCTCTGTAAATATTAATATTATTACCAATTTTCTTCCATAGATCTCTAAAAACGGATGTAGATCCTGTAAAGTGTAGTCCTGAAAATTCCGGATGAGCTAACGCAATGTCTGAGATCATTTCTGGATCACCTGTGACTAAATTAATAACTCCATCTGGAAGTCCAGCCTCTTTAAAAATATCCATAGTAATTTTTGCAGTGTATACTTGATTATCACTTGGTTTCCACAAAACAACATTACCCATCAATGCTGCACTAGCACATAAGTTTCCTCCAATGGCTGTAAAATTAAATGGTGTTACTGCATATACAAACCCTTCTAATGCTCTATACTCCAAATTATTAGATTTGCCAGGACCATCAATAGGCTGCTCACTATAAATTTCCGTAAGATAGGACACATTAAATCTTAAAAAATCTATGAACTCACAAGCAGCATCAATTTCAGCTTGAAAAATATTTTTTGATTGTCCAATCATAGTACCAGCTGTTATTTTTGCTCGGTATTTATCAGATAAGAGATCAGCAGCTTTAAGAAAAATTTCACATCTTTTTTCCCAAGGTGTTTCAGACCATGTTCTTTTATTCTTCATTAAATTTTCAATGGCTTCATGTACATGCTCTTTATCGGCTTGAGAAAAAGTTCCAACTATATTTTTATGATCATGTGGTGGTAAAATATCTTTTTTATTTTTAGTAAAAACAGTTTTTTCACCTATGTATAATGGTACATCAATTTTAGAATTAAACATATCATTGTATGTTTCTTCAACCCTTTTTCTTTCAGGAGAACCTTTATGGTATCCTAATACAGGTTCGTTTTCTGCCTTGTATAATTTTATTTTGCTCATTAGTTTAAAGTTTCAGGTGGCGATAATTTAATAGTTGGAATATATGCTTTGCATTTAGTGGATGTATTTAAACATATAATTGAAAAATACCCAATAATTGAAGCAATTTTTGATCTCATAGAATAATTTAATTCTAATTTAAGTTTAGCTCCGGGTTTTAAAATGGGTTTACCTTTAATTAAACCACTAATATATTTTACACCTTTTAAATCAAAAACTTTCTTATGTCTAGAAATTATTTGTACTGTATTTTTTCCAACATTGTAAATAGTAATTATGTTTTTAAATCTGTATTTGCTTTTTCTTCCAAAAAAGGTTTTATTGAGATATAATGACTTAACTGAAATTCTAATTCCTTTTAAATTATCTAGGTCAGTAATTTTATTAGTCATGTGTAAAAAAATGTTACACTAATTTACAATATTTGATGAATTATTAGTGGCAATTGCTTTAATTTTAAAATAATTTTCATCTGGTCTTTTTTCATAAAGAAGAGCAGTGTATTCATTTTCAGTTTGCCAAAAATTTGCAAGCTCAAAATTTTTATTTTTATCCTTCATTATATACTTATAATTGTAGAAGCCTTGTTTTAAATAAAGTGTAATTTGGAACAAACCGTTTTTGTATGTAAGTTGGCTGGATTCATTTTTTTTATAGTCATTAAAATTTCCAACTATATATAGATTTTTAATAATGGGTTTTTCTGTTTTGAGAGAAAAAATAACATTTGAATATTCTGATTCAGTTTGCGGATTCTTGTTGTTGTTTTTTATAATGAATTTTCCATTGATATCAGGCTCATATGTGTAAATGGATGGTATTATATCTTTTCTAAGCTCTGTTTTGTATTTTTTATTTAAATCGACATTTTTAATTTCAATGCTTGTGTTTAAAATATTTGAATTATCAAAGTTGAAAAACTCTGTACCTCCATCATATATTATATTATCATAAATAATATTTTGAGATAGCTTGTAAGTTGGTGAACTAAAAACTTTATAATTATGTAAATCATAGTTCTTATAAATGATTAGTTTATAGACATATGAATTGTTAGAAAAATTACAATTGTTACAATTTATCGTTACTTTCAGTTTCTGCTTTAAGTCCTGAAAGTTGATTTTTCTTGATTTAGATATTTCTATTGATCCTAATGATGTCTGTTTTAAAAAAACAAACTTCTTTTTAAAGACATATTTTCCCTCATTATTTTTTACTTTAACCATGTAGTTTCCAGATTTTTTAATTTTAAAATTCCTGTTAGGTATTTGGAATTGATAATTAATGTAGGGTTGAATAGTGTTATAGGATTTAAAATAATTGGTTATCCTAATATCATCAAATCCATCTAAAAACTCAGATTTTCTTAGTTCAGATAAATTCCAGTCAAAATCATAATGATCAATCTCGTAATAATAATTTTTACTTCTATTTGTTAGTTCATCGAAAACTACATTAATTTTTTCTGATTCATTAAAAAT
>NZOB01000044.1 GCA_002693085.1 Flavobacteriaceae bacterium
ACTGGTGAGTTTGATGAAAATGAAATATATCCTTACAGAATAGAGGGTTTAGGAAAAAATCTTATTCCAACTTCAACAGATTTTCAAGTTATTGACCACTATGAAAAAGTTACTGATGAAGAAAGTGCCATATTTTCAAGAAAAATTGCTGAAAAAGAAGGTATGTTTGTTGGGTATACCTCAGGTGCATGCATGCAAGCTATTAAACAGTTAAATAAATCAAATATCTTTGATAAAGATAGCGTTGTTGTAACTGTTTTTTGTGATCATGGATCAAGATATATGAGCAAAATATACAGTGATGAGTGGATGAAAAATCAAGGCTTTTCTACAAAAGCTAAAGATGAACAAGAATCACAAATTGAATTTATAAGATAATGGCAGATTTATTTGAAAAATTTTTAAAAAATATGGGTCCTCTTGGTAAATGGGCTTCAGTTGCTGAAGGTTATTTTGTTTTTCCAAAACTAGAGGGACAGATTTCTAACAGAATGAAATTTAATGGAAAAGAAGTTATTACTTGGAGTGTAAATGATTATTTAGGTTTATCTAATCATCCTGAAGTAAGAAAAGTTGATGCTGAAGCTGGCAAAGAGTATGGTTCTGCATATCCAATGGGTGCTAGAATGATGTCAGGACATACAGATTTACATGAAATACTTGAAAAGCAACTTGCTGAATTTGTAAGTAAAGATGCTGCTTACGTATTAAATTTTGGATATCAAGGAATTTTATCAATAGTTGATACTTTAGTCTCTAAAAACGATGTCATTGTATATGATATTGATTCCCATGCTTGTATTGTAGATGGAGTTCGATTACATGTTGGTAAAAGATTTACATTTCAACATAATGATATAGAAAGTCTTGAAAAAAACTTAGTTAGAGCTCAAAATATTATTGAAAAAACTGGTGGAGGAATTTTAGTAATTTCTGAAGGTGTTTTTGGAATGAGAGGTGAACAAGGAAAAATCAAAGAAATTGTAAAACTTAAAGAAAAATATGACTTTAGGCTTTTAGTTGATGATGCACATGGTTTTGGAACTCTTGGAAAAACTGGTGCTGGAGCTGGTGAAGAACAAGGTGTCCAAGATGAAATTGATGTGTATTTTGCAACATTTGCCAAATCAATGGCTTCTACAGGAGCTTTTGTTGCCGGTTCAAGCGAAGTTATAAAGTATCTTAAATATAATATGAGATCTCAAATGTTTGCAAAATCTTTACAAATGCAATTAGTTGCTGGAGCGCTTAAAAGATTAGAATTGCTAAAAAACACTCCACAACTAAGAGAAAATCTGTGGAAAAATGTAAAAATGCTTCAAAATGGCTTAGTTGAAAGAGGTTTTGATATTGGAAGTACTCAAAGTTGTGTCACACCTGTTTTTTTAAAGGGAGATGTCCCTGAAGCAATGGTATTAGTTAAAGACTTAAGAGAGAAATATAACATTTTTTGTTCTATTGTTGTTTANCCTGTTATTCCAAAAGGATTAATTNTACTTAGGCTTATACCTACTTCAACTCATAATTCTGATGATATTAATGAAACCTTAGCTGCTTTTACTGCTATTAGAGACAAACTTAATAACGGAACTTATAAGAAGTTNTCTGAAAGAATCAAAGTATAATTTTTTTTGATTTGTAATTTTTTGTTAGATTTGCGCTTTGATGAGCGTAGACTTAAACAAAAAAATCTTAGACGCCTCAAAACTTTCCTTAATTTTAAATCGGTTAGCTAGTCAATTATTTGAAAATCACANTGACTTTTCANATACTGTTTTAATTGGTATTCANCCNAGAGGAAAAATTCTTTCAAAAAAAATCAAATATTTGTTAGAATCAAGTCATGAGATTAAGGATATTAAATTAGGTTTTTTAGATATTACTTTTTTTAGAGATGACTTTGGTAGAGAAAATAAAGTTTTAAACGCTAATAAAACNTCTATTGATTTCAGTATTGAAAACAAGACAGTTGTTTTGATTGATGATGTACTTTATACTGGAAGAAGCGTAACAGCTGCCTTATCTGCCCTTCAATCATTTGGAAGACCAGCCAGAGTTGAANTATTAAGTTTAATTGATAGAAGATTTTCTAGACATTTACCTATTCAACCTGATTATTGTGGTTGTCAAGTAGATGCTATTAATAACCAAAGAGTTACTGTTAAATGGAAGGAAATTGATGGNGAAGATTCTGTTTATTTATATATAAAGAATGGCAAATAAGTTATCTGTTTCAAACCTGCTTGGTATAAAATATCTAAATGAAGATGATATTTACTTGATTTTTGAAACNGCAAGAAATTTTAANGAGGTTATAAATAGAAAAATAAAAAAGGTACCAAGTTTAAGAGACATAACAATAGCTAATTTATTTTTTGAAAATAGTACAAGAACAAAAATATCTTTTGAATTAGCACAAAAAAGACTGAGTGCTGATGTAGTAAATTTTTCATCATCNTCTTCTTCAATAAGTAAAGGTGAGACTTTAGCAGATACAGTAAATAATATNTTATCAATGAAAGTTGATATGGTAGTTATGAGACATCCTAGTCCTGGAGCTAGTGTTTTTNTAGCAAATAATATAGATTCTTGTATTGTTAATGCTGGTGATGGATGTCATGAGCATCCTACTCAGGCTTTATTAGATTCATTTACACTAGTTGAAACTCTTNGTGATTTGAATGGTAAAAAAATTGTAATTGTTGGTGATNTTCTACATTCAAGAGTAGCTTTATCAAATATTTTTGCATTCAAAAAATTAGGTGCTGAAGTAAAAGTTTGTGGCCCAAAAAGTTTAATTCCAAAATACATTAACAAGCTCGGTGTTGATTATGANCCAAATNTTGAGTTGGCATTAAATTGGTGTGATGTTGCAAGTATGTTAAGGATTCAAAATGAAAGAATGAATCAAAGTTATTTTCCATCTACAAGAGAATATGCTAAAGAGTTTGGATTAAATAAGAAAAAACTCTTAAAATTAAATAAAGAAATAATTATTACTCATCCTGGCCCAATTAACAGGGGNGTTGAGCTATCAAGTGATGTTATAGATTCAGGTAAAACAGTTATTTTAGATCAGGTTGAAAATGGAGTAGCAATAAGAATGGCAGTTATGTATCTATTAGCCTCTAGATTATGAATAAATCTCACGTTTTTTTTTTAATTCAAAAGAATACTAAACTACAAGATCTTAAAGATTTTTTTGATTTAAATTATGATAATAACTGTATTGTTCAATTTGAAACTGATTATGATCATGATTATATTTTTTTAAAAGAAATACAAAATAATAATTCTACACATAAAAAATCTATAGTTTTAATTTCCAAAAACTTAACTTTAGATAATTTCAATAATATAACTCCAACATTGCAGGAAGCATTGGATATTATTGAAATTGAAGAAATTGAAAGATCTTTAAATATCTAAATGGGTTATATTCAGATTTTAGGATGTTATTCAGCAAGTATGACGTTGAATAAGTATCAATCAAGTCAGGTGCTTTTTCANAAAAATCAAACTTATTTAATAGATTGTGGTGAAGCTACTCAAGCTTTACTTAATAAACATCAAATTAAACTAAGTTCTATTAATAATATNTTTATTTCACATTTACATGGTGATCATTATTTTGGTTTACCTGGACTAATTACGACAATGAATAGAAAAGGTAGAACAAAACCACTTAATTTATTTGGTCCCAGAGGAATAAAAGAAATTCTGACTACCATGTTTAAACATGGTAAATCTTGGACTAGCTTTGACTTAAAAATAAAAGAAATTGACAAAGAAGAAGATGAAATTTANTCAGAAAATCATTTAAAAGTTGAAACTTTTAAATTAGACCATCGAATCTCTTGTAATGCATTTAAATTTACAATTACTCTAAATGATAAAATATTTAAATATGCCTACTGTTCAGACACGGCATATAATCCTAATATTGTAGAGAAAATTAAAAATATTGATTTGCTTTATCACGAAGCAACTTTTTTGAAACAACATAAACTACTTGCCAGTAAAACAAAACATTCAACCTCAGTTGATGCTGCTAAAATTGCAAAGGAAGCCAATGTTAAAATGCTTCTTATGGGACATTTTTCTACTCGTTATAAGAATTTAGAAAACTTTAAGATTGAAGCATCAGAAATTTTTCAAAACTCTCATATAGCTGAACAAGGTCAGAAATATAATTTTTAGTTATATTTTTACAATATGAAGGATCTATCTGATTTTAGAATTAGTTATGATAAATCAAGTTTGATTGAACATCAATTACCTAAGGAACCAATTAAGTTATTTCAAATTTGGTTTGAAGAATTATGTAAGTCAAATTCTGTTCTTGAACCTAATGCTATGACTTTAAGTACTGTAGGTAATGAAAACAAACCAAGAAATAGAGTCGTATTACTCAAGAAATTTTCTGAGAAGGGTTTTGTTTTTTACACCAATTATAAAAGTAAAAAAGGAATTGACATTAATAATAATCCAAATGTCTCTGTTTCCTTTTTTTGGCCTTCGTTTGAAAGACAAGTTATAATAGAAGGAATTTGTAGTAAGATAACCAATAAAGAATCGGATAAATACTTCTATTCCAGACCAATTGACAGTCAGATTGGAGCTATAATTTCTGATCAGAGTTCTGAAATTCCAAACCGTGATTATATAGAAAATAAATTTGACTCTTTTAAGTCAGATAACACTGAAATATTAAGACCTCTAAATTGGGGTGGATATATAATTAATCCGATTAATATTGAATTTTGGCAAGGAAGAAAAAACAGACTCCACGACAGAATTCTTTATTATAAAAATGATAATTCATGGTTATTTAAGAGNCTTAGTCCATGAAAAAGTTAATTCTAATTAGACATGCAAAATCTGATTGGAGTTTTGATTTACCTGATTTANAGCGGCCAATTTCNAAAAGAGGTAAAAANGACATTAAACTAATGTCNAGTATCNTGAATAAATTAGATNNTAAATTAGATCATATTTACATAAGTAAAGCCAAGAGAACAATCCAAACTTTTGAATTTTTCAAAAAGAATAAACTCTTTCTAGAAAATAATTTTTCAATTGAAGATGATTTATATGATTTTCATGGAGATAAAGTTTTAAATTTTATCAAAGATGTTGATGATTCATACTCAAGTATTTTAATATTTACTCATAATAATACTTGTAATAATTTAGTAGTAAAGTTTACAAATCAATATTTACATGTTCCAACCTGTGGTATATTAATTTTTGAATTTAATGTATCTTTATGGAAAGATATTTCTGATTCTGACATCAGTTATTATTTTCCAAAAAGTTTTAGATGAATACTTACAGTTTCAAGAATAGAGAATTAAGTTGGTTAGATTTTAATGAAAGAGTTTTACAAGAGGCTGAAGATATTTCTGTTCCATTAATTGAAAGACTAAGATTTATNGGAATTTTTTCAAATAATTTAGATGAGTTTTATAAAATAAGGTATGCAACTGTAAAAAGAATTGCTTTATCTAATCAAAAAGCAAAAAAACTTTATAAAGGTGAAAGTGCAAAAGATCTACTAAATAAAATAACACTTAGAGCTATTAATTTACAGGAAAAAAGTACAATTATTTTTAACTCAATTCTANAAGATCTAAAGAAGGAAAATATNCATATCATAAATGAAAAAAATATTCCTCAANAATCNTTANAATATTTAAATGACTTTTTTCAAAATAAAGTTTTTCCTAANCTTAAAATTGTATTATTAAATGAAAATGATANTTTTCCTCAATTAACTGATTTTTCATCATTTTTAATTGTTAGTATNAAATCAAAAAACAAAAAACTTTATTATGCTCTTATTCAACTACCGACNGAAATTAACAGATTTATCGTTTTAGAGGATAAAAACAAGAAAAATATATTAATGATTGATGATTTGATAAGATANAATCTAAATCAATTATTTAAAATATTTGATCCGTTAGA
Organism: Flavobacteriaceae bacterium; assembly: GCA_002693085.1. The sequence continues at coordinate 5,971 of NZOB01000044.1, forward strand.
AGTTACTGCTAATATGATAAAATTTAGTAGAGATGCGGAACTTGATTTTGATGACGATATNTCGAAGAGTTATTTAGAAAAAATATCTCAAAGNGTTAAAGATAGACTNAAAGGAGAACCTGTAAGNTTTGTTTATGATAAAGAAATTAATNCTGANACTCTTAAATTTTTATTATCTAAAATGAATATCAACTCTGATACTGATAGCATAATTCCTGGAGGTAAATATCATAACAGACGAGATTANATGANTTTTCCAAATTTGAAAACAAAATTAACTTATNAAAAAATTATTCCTCTAAGTATTGTTGATTTTAATAATAATAAAAGTGTTTTTGAAACTTTGGATAAAAAAGACTTTTTNCAACATACTCCNTATCACAATTTTAATCATATTTTAAGTTTTCTNTCTGAAGCTTCAATTGATCCTGATGTTANAAAAATTTCTATAACNATATATCGTTTATCTAGGCTTTCAAGNGTTGCAAACACTCTAATNAATGCNGCAAAAGGAGGTAAAGAAGTTGTAGTTCAAATAGAACTGCAAGCTAGATTTGATGAAACAGCTAACATTGATTATGCTAAATTAATGCAGGAGGAAGGAGTTAAGTTAATNTTTGGAATTCCAAGTTTAAAAGTTCATGCNAAAATTTGTGTNGTTGAAAAAATAATTGACNAAAAAATTAAAAAATATGGCTTTATAAGTACNGGTAATTTTAATGAGTCAACTGCAAAAATCTATACTGATTTCACCTTATTTACTGCAAATAAAGATNTTTTAAATGATATATCTAAGGTGTTTAATTTTTTCAAATTTAATTANAAGAAATTTAAGTTTAAGCATCTTATTTTATCACCATANAATACTCAAACTCATTTTACTGAATTAATTGAAAATGAAATTCTTAATGCTAAAAAAGGAAAAGAAGCTTTTATTAAAATAAAGCTTAATAATATAACAAGTTATTCTATGGTTGAGGAACTCTANAGGGCAAGTATTAATGGTGTTAAAATTAAAATGATCATTAGAGGAATTTGTTGCTTAATACCNAATCAATCTAATNTAAGCTCAAATATTGATGTAATAAGTGTGGTAGACAAATTTCTAGAACATACTAGACTTTTTATTTTTTGTAATGGAGGCAAGAACAAAACTTATATTTCTTCAGCTGATTGGATGACTAGAAATCTTGAAAATAGAGTAGAAGTTACATGCCCTGTATTGGATAAGAATATTTCAAAAGAACTAAATGAAATTTTTGATATATATTGGAAAGACAATGTCAAAGCAAGGTTAGTAAATTCCTTAAAAAATAACGAATACAGAACTAATAAAAGAGGCAAATTTAGATCTCAAGAAAAAATTTATGAATTTCATTTAAANGAGATTGAAAAATAATATTTTAATAAAAAAAGTTGCAACAATTGATATTGGATCTAATGCTATCAGATTACTAATTTCTAATATAATAAGATTAGATGGTAAGTTATATCATACTAAAAATTCACTTCATAGAGTTCCTGTAAGATTGGGACAAGATTCTTTTTTGAATAGTAAAATAGCTGATTCTTCTAAAAATAAGTTGATAAATACTATAAAATCATTTAAGTACCTTATGGAAGCCAATGAGATTAATGAATATTTAGCATACGCTACTTCAGCTATGAGAAATGCTTCTAACGGACAGGAAATATTAGATTTTATCTATANGGAAACAAAAATTAAGATTGAAATAATATCTGGTAAAATGGAATCTGAAATAGTTGCCAGTAATGATATAACTGAACATATAGGTAATTCTCCAAATTATTGTTTTATTGATGTNGGTGGTGGTAGTACGGAAGTAATTATATACAAAAATAATAAACTNCATAAATCAAAATCTTTTAAAATAGGAGGAGTAAGATTATTAAATGATTTGGTTAATGAAGAATCATGGGATGAATTTAAGCANTGGTTATTAGAAAATGCATCAGAAATAAAAAAAATTAAANTAGTAGGCATTGGAGGTAATATTAATAAAATATTTAAGCTTTCNGGAAACAAGTATGGAAAACCTCTATCTAGATCCAAATTTAAGTCTACTCTAAAAAAATTAAAGAAAACTTCAACAAAGAAAATGCTCTTAGATTTAAAGCTAAATCCTGATAGNATCGATGTAATACTTCCTGCTGGAAAAATTTATTATTTTCTAATGAAAACCTTAAGTATTGAAAAGATATATGTTCCTAAAATTGGTTTAGCAGATGGAATGGTTAAAAAAATAATAAATTCAAAAATCAAGTTTTAAATCTNTTTTTAGTTTTTCAATTGTGGGATTAATTTCTTTCAACTTTTCATATTTTTCTTTTGGCGTGAGGAAAAATTCTTTATTTACTTCATTATTAACCTCAAATTTTAAAACTAAATAATCATTTTTCAAACTTGATTTTAAAAATCGAGATAAATCTTCTTTAATTTCAATTANTTCTTTCTTACTTGATTTAGTTGGAACATTATAAACAATCTTTGTTTTATCCTCGATTGTTGGTTCATTAAGTGTTAATAAACTTGAAAAGTTCCCTTTTCCTTTTTTTTCTAATTCATTTGAATACAAATTCCATTTTTCTTTTAAATTATTAAGATCTAAGTCCTGATTTTCTTTTTCTTTGGAATCTTCAATTTTTTTAATCTCATCGTTAACTTTCTTTTTAACTTTTAGACTTGATAAAGAAAATGCGGAAATATCAGTATTAACTTTATTTGTATCTCCTTCTTCTTTAGACTTTAATTCAATTTCATTTTCTTTAAAATCTTTTTCAATTTTTGGAGATTCTTTTTTTTCAAAAGAATTTGTAATTTCTTGATTTTGGTCAGGTTTTTTTAATTCAGATTTTTTTTTTTCAATTTCACTAGTTTCATTTCCTGAGTATTCATCTTTGATTGATGAAATTTTCATCAAAAGTATTTCAACAAGTAATTTTTTATTTTCTATTTCTGAATATTTGAAAATTGAGTGCTCAATTTTTGAAATTATATTTACTATTTCCGATTTTGATATTTTATCAGCTTGTTTTTTAAATAACTCTAAACTTGATTTATTAGAAATTAAATTTTCAGAGCTTGATGATTTAACTATCAAAAGATTTCTAAAATGATTAGCTAAGCCAATCATAAATTCTTTTTCATCAAATCCTTTATCACTTAATTGGTTAAATATTGTAATTACTTTAACTAAAAATCCGTTAATTGTATTGTCTACAATTTCAATATAGGTTTCATCATCTAATACATTTAAAATTGCAGATGTTTCCTTAAGTGAAATTTTTTTATTTGTAAAACTTACAACTCTGTCTAAAATTGTAAGTGAATCTCTTAATGATCCATCTGACTTTTTTGCTATTATATTTAGAGCTTCATCTTCAAAAGTAACTTCTTCTTTATTACATATTAGTTTAAGATTTTCAAAAATTTCATTTTCACTAATTCTATTGAAATCATATATCTGACATCTAGACAGAATGGTAGGTAAAATTTTATTTTTCTCAGTTGTAGCTAAGATAAAAACTATATAGGGGGGTGGTTCTTCTAAGGTTTTAAGAAAAGCATTTTCAGCATTTTTAGATAGCATATGAACCTCATCAATTATATAAACCTTATATTTTCCAGATTGAGGTGGAATTCTAACTTTATCAATTAGATCTCTTATATCTTCAACTTTATTATTGGAAGCAGCATCCAACTCAAAAATGTTAAATGATAAGTCATCAGTGGAATTAAAATCATTAATCTCTCTTGCAAAAATTCTAGCACATGATGTTTTTCCTACACCTCTAGGGCCACAAAAAAGAATAGCTGATGGTATTTTTTTATCTAAAATTGAATTTTTAAGTGTTTTTGTTACATGCTCTTGACCTACTACATTTTCAAAATTTGATGGTCTGTATTTTAAAGAAGAAACAACAAAATCACTCATTATTACAAATATATACTAGCCATTGATTTTTTTACGAAAAAAATTAAAATATATTACATTTGCCATGGCAGACTTCCTTATCGCTTTTTAAAGAGGAAAGTCCGGACACCTGAGAGTATCACAGTGGGTAACTCCCACCGCTAGTAATAGTAGGAATAGTGCAACAGAAAGAATGTACAGTTTGGCTGTAGTGAAATCATGTAAACTCTGTGAGGTGAAACGCCAAGTAAATCAGCAATTGAGGACTACTCGTCCAATGTTGAAGGGTAGGCGGTTAGAACATATAAGCAATTTTATGTCAAGATAAATGATAAGGCTAGACAGAATCCGGCTTACAGGTCTGCCATTTTTATTAAATTTAGCTATCAATATTAACTTCATAAATATTAAAAACGAAGAGTTTTGGAATACTGTAACACATTTTGCAGGTGTTNTATTGACAATTATTGGAATCCCTTTTTTATTTTACTTTAACAATGAAATCACTATACNTAGTAAATTATCATTAATATTATTTTCAATAGGCTTATTACTAGTTTATATTTCTTCAACCCTATATCACTACGCTCAAAACAAACAAATTAAAAATAAACTTCGTGTTTTTGATCACATTAGTATTTTTTATTTGATATTGNGATCATATGCGCCTGTATGCTTAATAACCCTNCTCGAATCTTCAGGNCTTATAATTTTTATTTGTGTTTTAATTTTAGCATTGACAGGTACTTTAATTAAAATATTTTTTTTTGAAAAGTCACAGTTCATATCTCTTGTTTTATATGTATTAATGGGTTGGTTAATTNTTTTAGATTTAAATAATTTGTTTCAATTAATAAGTACTGAAGCTAGATTATTANTAATAGCTAGTGGATTTTCTTATACCCTAGGTGTGGTTTTTTATTATTTTGATAGAATTAAATATTTTCACTCAATCTGGCACATTTTTGTTCTTTTGGGCTCTACATTTCACTATCTTCTAGTTTTACTTTATGTAATCTAAACTATTCGGTCCACAATTAAATAATAAGTCCAGAATACTAAGATCATTAATAAAACCATTTTTTTCTTCAAAGGTCTGAATATACTTAGTATTTTTCTCTTTAGATCTTTTCACATTAGTTAAAAAACTCAAATCATTAATAGTTTTGAACTTACTAATGTCTGTTATTTCATCGCATTTAAGCTTTAAACAATTTAAAACTAAATGGATAGAGCTCAAGTTAAGTTTATATAGCTGATTATTATCCTGGTTAAAAAAATCTATTAATTTATTTTCATAAAATTCGTAGTAGGGTGATGATTGATAAGCAATTTTAATTGATTTAAAATGATTTTTTTTCCAATCTTGGTTGTTTTCAATTAAAACATCATTGAATTTTCTTCTTATATTTTTACCAGAGTGTTTTACTGGAACACTTAACATTAAAATTCCATTAGCTGCATGAATATAAGTTCTATTTCTTAGTGTTTGTTTTTGATAAAAAGATTCTATATCCCAATAACATTTATTATTGATAATATATTTCCAATGAGAAATAGGAGGGAAGTATGATGGAATTAATGAAACCAATTAACTAACTTTTCTTACTTAGAAAAAATTTATTTACACCCCAAACTAATATTACGAAAACAATAAAGTGAATAAAATAGGATTTAGGCTTTCCATCTCCATGTATTGTAGTAAATACTCTATCCCATCTAATTTTCCAATTTTTAAATCCATCATTAATACCTTCAATACTCATCCAAATAAATATTGGTTTACCTAAAATATGATCTTCAGGGACAAAACCCCATACACGACTATCTTCAGAATTATACCTGTTATCTCCCATCATCCAATAGTAGTCCATTTTAAAACTGTAGCTATTAACAATTTTATCATTAATTAAAATNTTTCCATTTTTTACATCGAGCGAATTTTTTTCATAATCTCTTATAATCTTCTTATACAGAGGTAAGTTTTTAAGCGTTAAATTAATCGATGTATTTTTTTGAGGTATTGTAACAGGACCAAAATTATCTTCATTCCAGTCATAAGTTATATCATTTGGAAAAAATGAAGTGTTGTAGGATTTATTAGTCCTGAATACCCTAACAATACTATCTACAATATCACTCTCTCTTATTTTTTCATAATCTCTTTCTGTTAAACTGAGATTTTTGACTTTTTNTGTAATTTCTTTAACAGAAAGTCTATTTTCAATTATAATATTTTTTGGAATTCCTTTTGAACCAGTAATTACAGTGAAATTATCAATATCACTATTAGTTACCGACAAAATACTAGTTCTCAAAGATTCAAATGATTTCTGATTTATATTAGAAATAATAAATTTCCGTTGAAAATCAGCAACATCTAATTNNACAAGTTTTTGACTAGAAATACCATTACTAGAATAAGCTATGTACTTGTAAATTGGTTTGGCTCTATTTGGAAAAANACTTAGTTTTCCATTTATATATATTAATCCATCAATAATTTCTAATTTATCCCCTGGAATAGCTACACATCTTTTTACATAATTTGATTTTTTATCTAAAGGTTTTTTAACGCCTTTCTCTCTAACAAAAAATTGTCTAACTGTATCTGCAGGCCAATTAAAAGTTACAATTTCATTTCTTTTTATAGATTGAATTTTTGGCAATCTCAGATAAGGTAGTTGAGGTTTGTTAAGATATGACCTTACACCTGTCCCCACAATGGTGTCGTGAACCATTGGAAAAGCTACTACTGTTTTTGGAACTCTAGCACCATAATGATACTTACTTACAAAAAGAAAATCCCCAACTAAAAGAGTTTTTTCTAATGATCCTGTTGGAATAATGAATGGCTGAATAAAATATGTATGAACAACTGTAGCAAGTGTTATTGCAAATATTATTGAACTTAACCATTCTCCAAACCCTGAAGCAGGGTTTAGATCTCTATCTTCTATGTATCTAATTTTATTTGAATAATTAATAGTGTATNTATAGAGACCTAATGTTAAAAGAACTAATAATGTATCTGAAAATGATTTTTTACCAAAGCTTCTAATCGTTTCTACCCATATAACTGGAAAAATTAAAAGATTAACTACTGGTAAAAACAAGAGAATTATCCACCACCATGGTCTTTTAATAATTTTTAATAATATTAAACCGTTATATATTGGAATAAAACTTAGTAGGGGGTTNTAACCAGTTTTTTTATATAATTTCCAGGTTCCTAGTCCGTGTATAATTTGTATTGCAATAAAAAAATAAAACCATTCGATCCAACCCATTATTAAAGTTTAAAATCATTTAAAAAATCATTCATTGTAAATATTCCTTTTTTANTATAAATCCATTCAGCACAAAGAACAGCTCCTAGAGCAAAACCTTTTCTTGATTTTGCGTTATGCGAAATTGAAATTGAGTCAANATCAGATTCATATACAACNTCATGAAAACCTTTCTCTTCACCAATTCTGTCACAATTTATTTTAAGCTTATTTTTTTCATCATTTAGAGTCCACTCAGTTAAAGAAGAGTTTGACAAAATATCTTCTGCAATTTTTAATGCAGTTCCACTTGGTTTATCAACTTTTCTTTTATGATGTTTTTCATAAATCGAAACATTAAAATCTTTTGAACTGGAAAGTTGTTTTGACAAAAATTGATTTAATCTAAAGAAGATATTCACACCGATACTGAAGTTAGGNGAAAACAAAAATGTTCCATTCATGGAATTACAGTATTCAACTACTGAGTCNTATTCTTCAAGCCAGCCTGTAGTTCCACAAATAACAGGAATATTATTATCTATGCAAAGTTTAATATTTTCAACTGCACTTTTTGGAGTTGTAAATAAAATTGCCACATCAGAATCTTCTATGTTTTTATCTTTTGTGTTCTGGTCAATTATTTTACCAATTTTATGATTACGAGATATTGAAATTTTTTCAATTTCTTTACCCATTTGACCATATCCGATTATTGCTATATTCATTAAAAATTTATTTTCATTTTCATACCAACAGATGGACCAAACAGATTATCTGTATTTTCAAAAAAAGGTTTAAATGATAAATTTTCATCTACATTATAATCAAGTAAATGAGCATCAATATTAGCATCTAAAATATTTAAAAAATAAAAACCAACAAGAAACACCATAGATAAATCCTTATATCTCCTNTGATAATCTTGTCCATCTAATAATCTCTCATCATTTATTATNATTCCTTGAAATTCATCATCTGANAAACCTGCTTTCCTTCTTTTGTACGCATTTCTATAGGACCAAAATTTTTTTCTATTAAAGTCGTAAGAATATCCAGAAATACCAAGTGCTGTATAAACCAATGGAACTTTCCATAATTTATCNTTATAAATTTGACCAAGNCCAGGGATAACTGCAGAATAAAANGCTGCTTTTGAGGGCCTTAAAATATTAATATTTGAGCTTCTTTCAGACTCTTGCGANTACGAATAATTAGATATTAGAANTATTAAAAAAAAANTGTTNANAANTNTAGCCATTAAATTTTCTTAAAATTTCAATTAATTCTTTACGAGATTTAAANCTAAAACTTAAATGTCCTTTTCCTTTAGANATNTTAAAATNTAAACTTAATCCAGTTTTATTTTCAATTTTTAAAANTTCAGANTGAATTAGTTCATCGATTGATTGANCTTTATTTTTNGATTTGTNTGAATTTAAATTTTTAACAATTTGCTCTGTTTGTCGAACAGATAAATTATTTCTTAGGATTTTCTCATATATAAGCAATTGCTTATCATGGCTTTCAACATTAATAAGTGTTCTCCCATGTCCCATGCTAATAAACTTATCTCTGATACCACTTTGAATTATGGGATCTAGTTTTAATAACCTTATATAATTAGTGATTGTGGATCTGTCCTTTCCAACCCTTTTGCTCATTTCATCGTGAGATATATTAAGTTCNTCTGTTAATCTTTGGTATGAGATAGCAATCTCAATTGGATCTAAATCTCTTCTTTGAATGTTCTCCACAAGAGCCATTTCTAGTGAAGTTTGATCATTAGCTGTTCTTACATAAGCTGGTATTGATTTTAGATTTAATAATTTAAATGCTCTTAATCTTCTTTCACCAGATATTAAAACAAACTCTTCTTTGGATTGTTGAACTGTTATTGGTTGTATTAACCCTAATTCACTTATTGATGAAGCTAGTTGATCAAGGGATTTTTGATCAAAATTAGTNCNNGGTTGATTAGGGTTTAGACTTATTTTANTTATCTCAATCTCATTTAAGGANCTAGAATTANTTATGTTTTCAAACCTTTTGTTATCATCATCATTTAAAATNGCTGATAANCCTCTTCCNANAACTCTTTTNTTATATGCTTTTGCCAAACTAATTTAAATTTATGATTTCTTGAGCAAATTTAATATAACTTTTCGACCCTTTACTNGTTGCATTNTATACAATTATACTTTCACCATNACTTGGTGCTTCACCAAGGCTNACATTTCTTGGTATTATTGAATTGAATACCATGCTGCCAAAATGCTTTTTTACATCTTCTTTTACTTGTTTTGATAGTCTTAATCTGGTGTCAAACATAGTTAATAAAATTCCCTCTATCTCTAGATTTTGATTATGAACACTCTGAACCCCTTTTATTGTATTTAAAAGTTTNCCTAGACCCTCAAGAGCATAATATTCACACTGAATGGGTATAATTACTGAATTAGATGCTGTCAGTGCATTAAGTGTAATTAAACCTAGTGATGGGGGACAATCTATAATTATAAATTCATAATTATTTGAAATATCTTTTAAAGCTTCCTTAAATATATATTCTCTTTTTGGAATATCTACCAATTCAATCTCAATTGCAACAAGGTCAATATTTGCTGGTATTAAATCCAAATTAGGACTACTAGTTTTAATTATAGCATCTTTAGTTTCACATTTATTTAAAAGAACATCATAGGTTGATAAGTTAAAATCTTCAGAATTAATACCAATACCTGAAGATGCATTTCCTTGTGGATCTGCATCAACTAGCAGAACCTTCTTTTCTAGGACACCTAATGAAGCAGCTAGACTTACTGATGTAGTGGTTTTACCTACACCTCCCTTTTGATTAGAAATTGAAATTATTTTACCCATTATTCCTCAATATATTCAATTATGTAAATTTCTTCATTATCTTTTTTCATAAATAGTTTTTCTCTGGCATATCTTTCTAAACTATCTGGATTTTGAAGAGATGAAATTATTTTTTTATCAATCGCTATTTGCTCTTCTAGCTCTACTTTTCTTTGTTTTAATTCATTGATTTCATTCTTTAGTTTCAAATTGACAAGTACAGAGTTGGAATCCAAAAAGAATATCCAAATCAGGAAAGTGATAAAAATAATAAAGTATAGGTTGCTAAATATTTTGTAATATTTAGAACTCTTTATTTTTTCTAATAATTTCATTAAATATATATTCTATTTTTTTTATAATTTTTTGATAATTAACCTCATTATCAATTATTATGTCAGCATGTGTTTTTGAAGGTTGAATAAATTTATCATGCATAGGTTTAATCATCTTGTTAAACCTTTCTCTTATCTGATTTTCAGTTCTATTTCTTTCAAAAACATCTCTATTTATTCTTCTTTTCAGCCTGGTGCTTTCATCAACATTTAAAAATATGGTTAAATCAAAAAAATCTCTAATTTTTTTTTTCAATAATATGAACAATCCGTCAATGATTAAGACATCGTTTTTACCGATACGTTTAGTTTTGTTTTTTCTTAAGTGAGTTTTATATGAGTAGGTTGGTGTATTAACACTTTCACCATTCATCAATGACTTAAGATGTTGATAAAATAATTCGAAATCAATACTTTTTGGATCATCAAAATTAACTAACTCGCGTTCTTCAATAGATAAATGTTTTAAGTCTCTATAATAGTTATCCAATAAAAGATAATCTGACTTAATTTTTTTCGCATTTAAATATTCAATTAATTCTTGTGACAAAGTGCTTTTTCCGGATGCAGTTCCACCACATATTCCAATTATTATCATTTTTTCTTTGTTAATTCATCAACATATTCTTCTGTGATAATTTTATTATAGTTATTACCCCAACTATTTAATATATAATTCATTACGTCTGCAACTTCATCAGAATATAAGCCCATATTTTCCATATATCCCTCATATTTTTTCCCATTCACAACAATGTCACCATCAATGCCACCTAGTTTTACAGCAATAATACTTTGTTTTATGTTCTTAAATAAATAATCAGATTTTGCTAGGGGAGGATAAATCCCCTCAACTCCTTCCCCTTGAGAAAGGTGACATCTTAAACAAAAATCATTATAGATAGATTTACCGTTCTCTATCGAAGATTCAAGCTTACTTTGTGAATTTAAAAATATTGGAAATATAATTAGAATGTTAACTAAAAACTTCATTTAGGCATTACTCGTTTTGGAACAATCTTGTAAACCCCTTTTTTCTCCAGAGCAACATAAATATATCCATCTGGTCCTTGTTTAATATCTCTTGGTCTACCTAATCCTTCAGCTATTTTGGATCTATAAATTACTTTATCGTTTTCAACTCCAATTCTTTCAACATATTTAAAGACTAGAGCACCAGCTAGCATGCTNCCTTTCCATCCAGGATATACATCACTCGAAATATATTCAAAAGAGCTTGGGGCTATGGATGGTAACCAGTAATATAGTGGTTGAGCCATACCTGGTAATTTTTTATCTTTTGTGATAGTTGTTCCAGAATAATTTATTCCATATGTGATTTTAGGCCATCCATAATTAACACCTTTTTTTATAATATTAATTTCATCTCCACCTCTTGGGCCATGTTCATTAGTCCATATTTCACCAGTATCAGGGTTTTTAAATATTCCTTGTGGATTTCTGTGCCCATAAGAATAGATAGCTTTAATTGCATTTGAATCATTAACAAAAGGATTATCATCCGGAATACTTCCATCATCATTAATTCTGTAAATTTTACCTCCATCCAGGCTTATATCTTGAGGGTTTTTGTCTCTATTTCCTCTATCACCAATTGAAAAATATAAGTGATTGTTATCATCAAAAACCATTCTACCTCCAAAATGTACACCTTTTGTTGTATTTGGAGTTCCTTGGTATAGCACTTCAANATCAACTAACTCGTTATTTATCAATTTTGCTCTTGAAATAGTTGTNTTTCCTCCNCCAGCATCTCTTGATCCTGAAGCATACGAGATATAGANNAAATTATTTTCACTAAAATTTGGGTGTAAAGCAATATCTAAAAGCCCTCCTTGTCCTCTTAAATATATTTCAGGAACACCTTTAATTTCTGTTTTTACTCCATCATTATATTTAAAAATAGANCCAGATTTAACAGCAGCTAAAATTGAATTTTCATTAATAAATTCTATAGACCANATAATGTTTTCATCTTCAAAAACTAACTCCATTTCATAATTAGTTTCTTCAATAAGAATTGAGCTATCATTCTCCTCATCCAAAGGTTTTAAATCCTGAGCACATGANAAGTTGATANATAGAAAAAAAGCGAGNAGTAATATATTATATTTCATATTGTTAATTTAAGAAAAAAGTCGGGATGACAAGATTTGAACTTGCGACCCCACGCACCCCATGCGTGTACGCTACCAGACTGCGCCACATCCCGAATGGACAAATATATGTTTATTATGATTCATATATTTATATTATTATGAAATTAAAAGTTGTTTTTTATTTGTTGTTTTTTTCACTTTTATCATGTAATAAAACAACTGATAATCACCCTAATATTATTATTTTTCTAACTGATGATCAAGGCTGGGGAGATTTAAGTTTTCATGGAAATACAAATATTCAAACTCCTAATATTGATAATATAGCTAAAAATGGAGTTAGTTTCAATCGGTTTTATGTTAGCCCAGTTTGCTCACCAACAAGGGCTGAATTATTAACAGGAAAATATTTTGTTAGAAGTGGAGTTAATGGAGTAACAAAAGGATATGAAAGAATGAATATAGAACATGAACTTATTTCAGACTTTTTAAAAAATGAAAATTATAATACAGGCTTATTTGGTAAATGGCATAATGGTTCACAACCACCATATCATCCTAATAACAGGGGATTTAACGAATTTTATGGTTTTACAGCAGGACATTGGGGAGATTATTTTAACCCAGTTTTAGAGAACAATGGTAAAATTGTTAGGGGAGATGGATATATAATCGATGATATAACCAATAAATCAATTTCTTTCATGGAAAATTCTGATTCTCCTTTTTTTACTTTGATTACTTACAATACTCCTCATTCACCTATGCAAGTTCCAGATTCATTTTTCGAAAATATTGAAGTGAATCTACAAGGTAGATATGCTGATAAAGAGAATAAAATCAAAACACAAGCAGCTTTAGCTATGGTAGAAAATATTGATTATAATGTTGGAAAAGTTATCAATAGTCTTAATAAAAATAATAAATATGAAAATACAATTATAATCTTCTTTAGTGATAATGGTCCTAATGGTAACAGATGGAATTTAGAAATGAAAGAAAGAAAAGGTAGTACTAATGAGGGTGGTGTTAGAGTTCCTTTTTTTATACAGTGGCCAAAAAAAATTAAGAGTGGATTAGTTGTTGAGCAGATTACTAGTGTTATGGATGTGTTTCCATCATTAATTTATTTAATGAATTTTGATTCTAAAAATAATTTTGATGGAATCAGTTTTAAAAAATATTTATCCAATCCAACATTGATTGATAATGACAGAAAAATATTTTCATATTGGGGTCAGAGAATTAGTGTTAGAGATAATAATTTTATATTGGATCATAATGATAGTCTTTATGATTTAAAGAACGATCTGTCACAAACCAAACCTGTCAATAATAAATTTTCATCAAATTATTTGAGCCTTAAAAAATCGAAAGATGATTGGATAAATGATGTGATTTCAAATTATGATAATTCACAAAGAAGAGCTTTTACTGTGAATTATGATGAATCTACATATACTCATTTACCTGCTAGAGATGCTGACTTTACAGGAGATTTGACTAGAAGTTCAATACACGCTAACGATTCGTTTATAGAAAATTGGACAAGTGAAGAAGATTACATTTACTGGAATGTAAATTCTCTTAATTCAGGAATGAATAAAGTAAGCTTGTATTATACTCTTCCTGAAACTAGTTCCGGAACACAGTTGACCTTAGAATTTATGGATAATAAAATTAAAAAGGATATTATGATACCTCACAATCCTACCTTGGAGGGCATGAAAGAAGACCGAATTAAAAGAATTGAGTCTTATACTAAAGATTTTAAAAAAATTACATTTGGTGATTTATTTTTTGAAAAGGGTGAATCTATTCTTAAGCTTAAAACATCAAAGCTTAAGGGTAAAAAATCTATTGACTTTTGGTTGTTAGTATTGGAGAAAACTGAATGAAAAAACAAACTTGTAAATAATGAAAAAACTAATTCTACTGTTATTAGTTATTATAGGTTGTAATTCTAAAAAAAATGCAGAAATTAAAATCAGTAATGTATATTTTAGTTATTCAATTTTAAAGGGACTTGAACCTGAAAATGGGGTAACTCGCCGAGATCCGTCGGATGTAATTAAGGTTGATGACACATATTACTTGTGGTATACAAAAACAGAAATATCTGAAATATTTGGTGGCTACAGTGGCTATAACGCATCTGTTTGGTACGCAACCTCAAAAGATGGTAAAATATGGGAAGAGAAAAGAGAAGCAATTCCAAGAGGTGACATTGGCAGTTGGGATGCATATAGTGTTTTTACTCCAAATATTTTAATTGCAAATGGACAATATTATTTATTTTATACCGGAGTTAAACCTACACCTGGAAATAAGGAGGGTAAGTTTGAAAACAATTCAGAAACAGATATAACTGCCATCGGACTTGTAGTATCTGATTCTCCTGACGGACCATTTGTGCGTGTATCTTCTAATCCGATATTAAAAACTAGTGACAATATTGACCTCTTTGACAGTTACAGAATTGATGATGCATGCATCGTTTACCGAAATAACCAGTTCTATTTGTATTATAAAGGTAGAAGCCGAAAATTTGGTGAAGAGGGACCGAGGCACACAAAATTAGGTGTTGCAATTGCCGATAAACCTGAGGGGCCTTACACAAAAAATAAAAATAATCCAATTATTAAAAGTGGACACGAAGTGATGGTTTGGCCTTTCAAGCGAGGTATAATGGCCTTACTTTCAAATCATGGACCTGAAGGAAAGACATTACAATTTTCTCATGATGGTATTAACTTTAAAAAAGTTGTTTCTTTTGGTAATGATTATCCTAAAGCACCCGGTTCATACCGTGTAGATAATTTTAGAGATGCATCTATTCAGGATGAAGGAATAGAGTGGGGTATTTCAATGTTTTATGGCGATAAAAAGAAAGATATATGGCCACATTTGTTTAGGTATGAGATTAAATTGGACTTTGTAAGAGAAAATGTTTATTAAATTTGAAAAAATGATAAATAATCCACACCCTAAAGGAACTAAAGAACACAAAAAATGGAATAGAGTTATTATTGTTCTTTTATTAGTTGGAGTAACATTAGGTTTTGTTTTTAAAAGTATTAAAAATTTATACTTTTGATTTTTATAAAAAAACCCCTGTAAATCAATAACTTACAAGGTTTTTAGTCGGGGCGGCAGGATTCGAACCTGCGACCTCCGCGTCCCAAACGCGGCGCGATAACCGGGCTACGCTACGCCCCGAAAAACGGCTGCTAAGATATAACACTTTCTTATAAGAACAAACAAAAAAAATAATTGTTGATAAACAAGAATTAATTGATTTGAAAAATGCTTAATAAAAATGATTTTTATCTTAATTTTGGCGCATGTCAATCGAAAAACTTAAGACTTTAATCATTGGTTCTGGACCTGCAGGATACACTGCCGCAATTTATGCTTCAAGAGCTGATTTAAAACCAGTACTTTACACAGGAATGGAACCAGGTGGTCAACTAACAACAACTACCGAAGTTGATAATTTTCCAGGTTACCCAAAGGGAATTGATGGTCCCCAAATGATGATGGAACTAAAAGAACAGGCTGAAAGATTTGGTACTGATGTAAGAATTGGTGAAGTTACCAAGGTTAATTTTAAAGATAATAAAGATGAATATCATGAAGTTGTAGTTAATAATGAAACTATAATTCAAGCAAAAACTATTATCATATCAACTGGTGCTAGTGCTAAATATTTAGGTATAGAAAGTGAACAAAGACTAATTGGAGGAGGAGTATCAGCATGTGCTGTTTGCGATGGCTTTTTTTATAAAGGTCAAGAGGTTGCTATTGTAGGTGGGGGAGACACTGCCGCTGAGGAGGCAACTTACTTATCTAATATATGCTCCAAAGTAACTATGTTAGTTAGAAGAGATGTTATGAGAGCCTCTAAAGCAATGCAACATCGTGTCAATTCCAAGGAAAATATTGTAGTAAAATATAATACTGAAGTTGTTGAGGTTATTGGCGAAAATGTTGTTGAAGGTTTAAAAATGATAAATAATAAAACTAATAAAACTGAAAACATTGATATTACTGGTTTTTTTGTTGCCATTGGACATAAACCTAATACTGATATTTTTAAAGGACAATTAGATATGGACGATACTGGATATATCATTACCAATGGAAAATCTACAAAAACTAACAAACCTGGAGTTTTTGCATCAGGAGATGTTCAAGATAAAGAATATAGACAAGCAGTTACTGCTGCTGGGACTGGTTGTATGGCAGCTTTAGATGCCGAAAGATACTTAGCATCAATTGGTTTTTAATGTTTTCTTATAATACTTTTTTGTTTTTTAAATTACCATCTGCATATTGGTCTGGTGTCAGAGTTAAATCTGTAGATGACAAAGAGTGTAAAGTTACGGTCAAACTAAGTTGGTTTAACAAAAATCCATTTAAATCTATTTTTTGGGCGGTTCAAGGAATGGCTGCTGAGCTAACAACAGGAATGTTGGTAACAAAAGAGATTAGAGAAAGAAATGTAAATATTTCAATGCTAGTAACTTCAAACTCTTCAAAGTTTTTAAAAAAAGCAACAGTTAGAATTACTTTTTCATGTGATCAAGGTTTTGATGTAAAGAAAGTTTTTGATGAACTTAATAAGGAAAATTCTACAAGTAAAATTTTACTTTTTTCAAAAGGTATTGATGAGGCTGGTGATATTGTCTCAGAGTTTGAGTTTGAATGGAGTTTAAAAAGAAGATTTTAACTTTTTTTAAACACTTTTTTATCTAAATTTTAATACATTTATTTTATGCCTCGTAAAGTTTTTGACTATACTAAAAATGTTCTTATAAAAGTAAGTTTCAGTGTTTCACTTTTTAAAAAGGAATTAAAAAAAGCTTCAAAAGTTCTGCTTCCTCATGAATACGAAGAACTTAGGTTGTGGGTTGAACATTATATTACGAGACATCCACATTTAATAGGAGCGATTTAGTTTATAATTGAAACTTTAATTTTTATATTTTCTATTGGCCACTCTCTTTTATCTGTCTCAAGGTTACATATAATATCAACTATATCCATCCCTCTAATTACTTTTCCAAAAGGTGTATAATTTTTATCTAAATGGTAGGCTCCATTTTTACTTTGAACAATAAAAAACTCATATGGTGAAGCTAATTTATATGGATTATCTATATCGCTACTTGGAATTGAAAGTATCCCTCTGTGATGTTTAAAACCTTTGTTAGAATCTGGTGGTAATAGATATCTGCCAATATTTCTCCTTCTTTTAGATATCTCATAAGAGTCTGAATTACCACCTTGAATTATAAAATCCTTTACAACCCTATGAAAAGATGTTCCATCAAAATATTTTTTCTTAGTTAAATAAATGAAATTTGCTCTATGATATGGGGTTTCATTAAATAATTCAATATCAATATCTCCATATTTTGTTTCTATTCTGATCTTATTTTCTTTATTATTCTTTCCATATTCAAAAAAGAAAGGGATTGCATTTTTATCATTAAGAATAAATATTTTTTCTTCTTTTTTTGGAATTGATTTTATAACTTTTTTTGCAGGTGGTTTTATTTGCTTGTTTTGTACAGTTTTCTTTTCATTACAAGAAATAAATACTATTAGAAAACTTAGAATAAATCTTTGATGGAATTTAATCATTTGAAAAATATCATTTTAAAATTAAAAAATAAATCTTTACCAGGTATTCATTCACATAGATCTTTAGTCCCTTCAAACAGAGTTCAACAATTAAATAAAATTAAGTTTATTGAAAATTATAAAAGAGCAAGTGTAGCCTTAATTATTTATCCTGATGAAAATGAAATTGCAAGGTTAGTTTTAATTCAAAGAAGCAAATATGAGGGAGTACATTCTGGACAGATTTCGTTTCCTGGTGGTAAATATGAAAAATTTGATAAAAGTTTTATGGAAACAGCCCTTAGAGAAACAAGGGAAGAAATTGGAGTTGACACTAATTCATTTATTAAAATTCAAGAACTGAGTAATATTTACATCCCTCCCTCGAATTTTATGGTTTATCCTTTCTTGTTTCTATCTAATTCCAATTTAGATTTTAGTATAGATAAAAAAGAGGTTATAGATTTAATAACACCTACAGTAGATCAAATTTTGAGTTTTGAAATTTTAAATGGTGAATTCGGAATAAATAAAACAATAAACCCTTATTTTGATTTTCAAAGTAAAAGAATATGGGGAGCTACGGCTATGATTTTAAAGGAATTAATTGACTTGTTGGTTAAATAATAATAATATATTTGCCCCTCAATTTGTATTAGAGTGTCAATATTTAAAAGAAATCCATTTGGTCATAATCTTTATATAAAAAAATGGTTAATTAGAATTTTTGGATGGTTGACTCATAGAAGATTCAAAGGTTTTAATCAGTTAAAGATTGAAGGCTCTGAAATTTTAAATAATCTGCCTGAAAATAAAGTCTTATTTGTATCCAATCATCAAACCTATTTTGCTGATGTTGTTGCTATGTTTCATGTTTTTAATGCTAGTCTTAGTGGCAGAGATGATTCTATAAAAAATATTGGATATATATGGCATCCAAAATTAAATA
>NZOB01000045.1 GCA_002693085.1 Flavobacteriaceae bacterium
TTATATGGAATGGTTAATCCATCTGTTGACATGACAAAACCTGTTGGTCAATGGAATTCATACATGATAACCATTGATTACAATAAAAATTTTGGAAATGTTGTTTTTAATGGCACAGAAGTTGTAAAATTTCCCTTGTTTGGTGATGAATGGGATGCGATGGTTTCAAAGACAAAATTTGCTAACTGTGATCAAAAACCTTGGGACAATTGTGAATTTGGAAAATTTAAAACTGGAAAAATTTGTTTTCAAGATCATCAAGCACCAGTATACTTTAGAAATATTAAAATCTTAGAGTTATAATAATATGCAAATAAAAAATTCAGCCAAAGAATATGATGTTATCATAGTTGGCTCTGGAGCAGGTGGAGGAATGGCTACCAAAGTTTTGTCAGAAGCTGGTCTTTCTGTTGCTGTAGTTGAAGCTGGTCCTTATTTCGACCCTGCTGATCCAAAAACAATGACTCAATTGAAATGGGCTTGGCATTCACCGAGAAGAGGATCTGGTAATCACAGGTTTTTTGGAGATTATGATCAGGCTTATGGTGGTTGGGAAATCGATGGTGAACCTTATGGCCAAGTTGGTGATACCGATTTTAAATGGTTTAGATCTAGAATGTTAGGTGGAAGGACTAATCACTGGGGTAGAATTTCTTTGAGATTTGGTCCAAACGATTTCAAAAGAAAAAGTATTGATGGTTTAGGTGAAAATTGGCCTATTTCATATGATGATATAAAACCTTACTATGATAAAGTTGATAAGTTAATAGGCGTTTTTGGAACTAAGGAAAATATTTATAATGAGCCTGATGGTTTTTTTCTACCACCTCCGAAACCACGTCTTCATGAATTATTTTATATCAAGGGTGCTCGTAAAAGTAATGTTAAGGTAATTCCGTCTAGATTATCAGTTCTTACCAAAAGAATTAATGATGAAAGAGGGTTATGTTTTTATTGTGCAGGATGTGCCAAAAGTTGTAATGTTTATGGTGATTTTTCCTCAGGATCGTGTTTAATCTTCCCAGCTCAAAAGTCAGGAGGTCAAATTGATCTTTATGTAAACTCAATGGTAAGAACGGTTACCACCAATAATGAAGGAAAAGCAACAGGTGTTTCGTTTATAGATAAAGATGAAAATAAAGAATATAAATTGAAGGGAAAAGTGGTAGTACTAGCCGCATCTGCTTGTAGCTCAGCAAGAATTTTATTAAACTCTAAGTCGAAACAACACCCGAATGGTTTAGGTAATAGTAGCGACTTGATCGGTAAATATCTTCATGATTCAACTGGAGGTGATATGATGGCTTTTATTCCAGAATTAATTGATAGAAAAATTTATAATGAAGATGGTGTTGGCGGTATGCATGTTTATTCCCCATGGTGGCTTGATAATAAAAAATTAGATTTTGCCAGAGGCTATCATATTGAAGTTTGGGGAGGAATGGGAGCACCGACATACGGAACAGGCTTTAATGTTAATAATTTTAATAAGTTCTTTGGAATTAATAAAGCTGGTGGTTATGGTGATGTTTTAAGGGCTGATATGAAAAAGTATTATGGTTCAACTATAGGTGTTTCTGGCCGTGGAGAGTCCATAGCTCAAAAATCAAATTACTGCGAAATTGATCCTAATAAGGTTGATAAATATGGTGTTCCAACTCTAAGATTTAATTATCAATGGACTGATAATGAAATAAAGCAAGCGAAACATATGCAAGATACATTTGAAGAAATTATACATAACATGGGTGGTATTCCGCTTTGGGGAAAACCTGGAAAAGATGCTAATTATGGCTTAAATAAGCCAGGCTGGATTATTCATGAAGTTGGAACAACAAGAATGGGTGATGACCCTAAAGAATCTGTTACAAATCAATTTGAAAGATTACACGATGTATCAAATGTTTATGTAGTTGATGCCGGGCCATTTGTTTCACAAGCTGATAAAAATCCAACATGGACAATTTTGGCTCTTGCGATGAGATCGTCTGAACAAATAGTAGAGGAGTTTAAAAAACAAAATTTTTAAATTATGAAAAGAAGAGAATCAATTAAAACTATAGCCTTAGCTTCATTTGGAGCAAGTATGTTTTTAGAATCATGTTATGGTGTTAGCAGAGAAAAAATTAATCGTTCACTAACAAGGTATGAGTATGGCAGAACACCTGAAGAAACTCTTTACGATGATAAGCTCTTTGCTCAAAAGTTTTTCACTAATTATGAATTAGTTACTCTTGATAAACTTTGTAATTTGATTTTGCCCCCAAACGAATTTGGATCTATAAGAGATGCTGAAGTCGTTCAGCTTATTGAATTTATGGCAAAGGATATTCCTTCTTATCAAGATCCATTAAGGAATGGTATCGTCTGGATTGACAAAGAAAGTCAATCTAGGTTCAACAATCCTTTTATTGATTTAGATGAATCAAATCAAAAACAAATTCTAGATGAAATTGCATATTATAACCCAGAAGATAACATGAATGATTTACCTGAACCGGTTCAATGGTTTAATCTTGTTAGAAATTTAACTATGACTGGTTATTTTACATCTGAAGTTGGTATAAAAGAGTTAGGTTATAAAGGTAATTTTCCAAATGTCTGGGATGGAGTCCCTCAAGATGTTTTAGATCAATATGGGCTTGAGTATGATAAAGAATGGCTTGATAAATTTGTTGATCAATCCAAAAGGAATATTACTGCCGAATGGGACGATGATGGAAACTTAATCACATAAAAAAAGCCGCTAAAAGCGGCTTTTTTTATAGTTAAATAATTTTTCATTTTTCTTCAAGAACGGCTAATGCTTTATCTTTTTCACCAAGCCATGAGACTATAAAAATAAGATCTTCAGACCCTTTGTTTTCTGAAAGATGCCACATATTTGCGACACCTAAAAAAGCTTTATCTCCTGCTTTGTATGTCTGTGAAGTAATGATTGTTTTTTCAGCTCCAATATCATCTAAAGAGGTTTCGGAGTCGTAGTTGACAGTTAACTCACCTTGAACAACATAGGCTACACCTGTGTATGGGTGGTAATGCCAAGGTGATTTAAAACCAGGTTCCCAGCGCTTAATTTGACTTGTTATCGCAGCTTCACCAGTTGGATATGAAAATACATTTCCAAGTGGATCTTCAGTTGCACTTGTCATGATATCACCATTTTCAAATGAAACCATACTATCATTTTCATTTTTGTGATTTTCAGTTGTATTTAATTCACATGAGTAACAAAATAATATCAAGAATAAGAGTGTTAATATATTTTTCATTTTATTTTTTAGCTTGATAATCGTAGTATCCTTCAACAGGGATCATTAAGTGATCATAGCCAGTACCTTTAAACATTACATAAGGCCCACCTGAATTAAAGTCAGTTGTAAATCCATCTAAAGAAGAAGGATCTTTTGGAAATAACATAATATGAGCTCCTGATTCGATCCATTGTCCTTCAGCAGCATCCTCTTTATTTAAAACAAAATGTTTTGTGTTATCTTCTCCCATGTCACCATGTAGCATGTAAGAGTATCCATCGAAGTCAAGCTGTGGTATTTCTCCTGACATGTAAGCCATAGCCCATTTCATTGATTGAGCATCACCAACCATAGGCATTGCTTCATGCGGATCTTTCCATCCATTTTCTGGATCAGCAGGTCCTCTTGGATTTGCAGCCATTGCAGTCCAGCCGTTTGTACCTTCTCTTAGTACGGTACCATCGACATCAACAACAGTACATTCAGCTGCAATAAATGAAGGAGCAGCAGTACTGTATGCCCAAATTTTCCATTCAGCTGAAGTATGAGGGCCTTCAGGTTCACCATTGTCACTTTTAGGAGCCTCAACAGTCGTTTGGCAGGCAGCAACAATAAATAAAGTTAGTAAGTATACAATTTTTTTCATTTTTAATTATTTACATTAAATATAAAAAAAAACTCCTTACAAGAGGAGTTTTTTAGTGGTACCTCGCAGAATCGAACTGCGGACACAAGGATTTTCAGTCCTTTGCTCTACCAACTGAGCTAAGGTACCCAATTTTCAAGATGCAAATATAATCGTTTTGATAAATAAATGAAAAATAGCCAAACTTATTTACATTTGCCTTTCAATGAGTAATTTATTAATTGATATTGGTAATACATTTTCAAAAATTGCTGTTTTTGAAAATAATGAGTTGATATATGAAACAAAGATTAAGATCATTGAAATTGATTTTATCAAAGATTTAATTAATGATTACAAAATAAAAAATACAGCAATTTCAAACGTAGGTTCTCCCAATGATGAGCTATTTTCAGTTTGTAAAGAAAAATCTAATTTATATTCATTCACTGAAGAGATTAAAATGCCTATTACAAACCCTTACAATCATGGATTAGTTGGTGATGATAGACTTGCATTGGTTTTATCAGCATATTCTGATT
Source organism: Flavobacteriaceae bacterium (assembly GCA_002693085.1). The sequence goes on from NZOB01000045.1 coordinate 4,422, forward strand.
ACCCTGATGATAATGTTTTAATAGTTGATATGGGAACATGTATAACNTATGANATAAAAACAANTNAAAACCTTTATCAAGCTGGAGGAATTTCACCAGGCTTAGAATTGAGACTTAAATCTTTAAGTTCTGGAACTTTTAAGCTTGACAAAATCACTCCAAAATATCCTAANTTGCTAATAGCACATGANACGGAAAGTTCAATAAGTATTGGTGTTTTAAAAGGNATTCAGAACGAAATNGAAGGGTTTATTGAAAACTACAAAACTGAATATAATAACCTAAAAGTTATAATTTCTGGTGGTGATTCAAATTTTTTGTATGGTAAGATAAAAAACACCATATTTACAAATTCAAATTTTATATATAAAGGTTTGAATTTTTTAATAGAACACAATCAAGTTAATGAATAGATTTTTACTATTAATCTTACTAGTTTCTTTTTCAGTATCNTCTCAAAAACTAAGTTATTCACCATACTCATATTTTGGAACTGGTGACACAGCTTTTTCCTCAACTGCTGAGAATCAAATGATGGGNGGATTATTAGTTTATTATGATAGTACTCATGTTAATCTCAATAATGCTGCTTCTCTTTCAAAATTAAAATTTGTGAATTATAGCTTAGGAGTTGATTTAAAAAGTACTTCTTTTAAAAATGATAATACTAATGAAAAGTCAACTGCTACAGGATTAAAATACATTGCAGTTTCAGTTCCAGTTGTTTATGGAGTTGACAGAAAGAAACTTTTCTCATTTTCATTTGGTTTAAAACCTGATACATCTGTTGGTTATTTACTTGAAAGCAATTATGAAGATGCAACCCCCCCTGAGTTAAATAGATTTGAAGGTGATGGTGGAATTAATACTGCTTTNTTGTCTGTTGGNTTTGAAGTTTTGAAAAANTGGGGACTAGGAGTTTCTACATCTTATGCTTTTGGAAGTATAAATCATTATCATTCTAAATTTTTAAAGGATATNGAGCTTTATACTAAAGTTTCTAATGAATCGTCATTAAGCGGTATTAATTTGAGTCTATCATCTGTTTATCAAACTAAAATATCTGATAAATTATTGTTGAAAAGTTCNTTTAGTTACACGAGAGATTCAGAACTTAAATCAAAAAATTCACAATCTATTGCAACATTAAAACAAGATGGTGGATATGGTGGAGATTCCGAACAAATTAATCTNGAAGCTCTNGGATTAAAAGAAACTACTTTCCTTATTCCTCAATCAACTAGTTTTGGATTAGGACTCGGACANGATAAAAAATGGTTCTTTGGTTTNAGNTANAAACAGCAAAATGGAGGTGGTTTCAAAAATCAGTTGATGAANCTTGANAANGTTGAATTTAAAAGTTCTAAACAATATTCAATCGGTGGTTTTTATTTACCTAAATATGACTCTTTCACTAATTATTTTGACACTGTAACTTACAGATTTGGAGTTAGATACCAATCTGGTGGTCTATATGTCAATAATGAGCAGATTAATGATTTTGGTATAAATTTTGGTCTNAGTTTACCACTAGCCAATTTATCAAGTGCCAACGTTGGTGTTGAGTTGGGTCAAAGAGGTACAAATAATTCTGGTCTAGTCAAAGAAAATTACTTCAGTATAAAACTTGGATTTACATTAAATGATCTTTGGTTTATAAGAAGCTTATATAATTAAAAAAAAGATTATGAAATTTAAATTTTTATTGATTTTATTTTTTTCGTTTAGTTTACAAACTTCTCATGCTTCAGAAGATTGTATGAGTAATTTATCAATTTTCGCAGANTACTATAAGGTTAAAAATTATGATTCTGCATATGAACCATGGATGAAAGTTAGACAGGAATGTCCTAAAATTAATGCAGCTATCTATTCTTATGGAAAAAGAATGTTAGAGCATTTTATAAAGAATTCCGANGGTGATCANAAACTTGCTTACCAAAACGATCTTATNAAGCTNTANGATGAATGGCTAGTTAATTTTCCGATAGTAAAAGGTAGAAATATTACAGGTGAGATTATGTCTAANAAAGCACAAGCATTGTTAGATAATAAACTNGCTTCNAAAATNGAAATTTTTAACANTTTTGANATGGCTTACTCCTCTGACAGAGCTAGTTTTGATGATCCTAAGCCANTATATAGCTATTTTAAAACATATTTTGAATTATATAAAGAAAATGCTGATGAAGTNACCTTATCAAAAGTATTTGATAAATACGAAGATATTTCTGAAAGATTTGAGGAAGTAATTGATGGTTATGCAAAACAATTAGCTGTAATTCTTAAAAAAGAAGAATCTGGTCAACCATTATCCTCAAGAGAAAAATCTCTTAAAAGAGCATATGGAATTAATTCCAACGCTTCTGTTACATATCTAAATAACCTTAATGCTATTATTGCAAAAGAATCTACTTGTGAAAACTTAATTCCTCTCTACAGGAAAAACTTGGAAGAAAATAAAACCAATGCTGTTTGGTTGAACAGAGCTGCAAGTAGAATGGATAGTAAGGATTGTTCAGATGATCCTCTTTTTGTTGAATTGGTTGAATTGCTTCATAATCTCAATCCTTCTGCAAATTCAGCCTACTATTTAGGTCTTCTTAATGATAAAAAAGGCGATATAAACGAAGCTTTAAAATTCTATAATGAATCAATTGAACTTGAGACAGATAATATTAAAAAATCTAGAATATTATTTAAAATTGCTTCAAAATTCAAAAAAACTAATCANTTTTCAAAGTCTAGAAATTATGCGAGAAAGGCTCTTGAATATCANCCATCNATGGGTGCTGCNTANCTNTTAATTGCTAATTTATATGCGTCNAGTGCAAATAACTGTGGAAATTCACAATTNGAAAAAAGAGCAGTTTATTGGTTAGCTGCAAAAGAAGCGAGAAAAGCTGCTAACGTTGATGCTAGCATNAAAAAAATAGCTACTAGAACTGCTGAGAGTTATGAGGGTCGAGCACCTACCAAAACTGATATNTTTACNGAAGGAAATGCAGGNCAAGTTATCAGATTNANTTGCTGGATAGGACAATCTGTTACAGTTCCTAGTCTCTAATGAACATTAGATTATTAGTTTTATTATTAGCTATCATAAATTTCTCTTGCGAAAGNTATTTTGATGATGTTAAAAAAATTAATATTGAAGAATTAATTCCTGCTGGTAAAACTGAAAATTTTNTTTTAAGATATACAGACTCNGCTAATCTAAAAGCAATTCTCAAATCACCCCTAAATATTGATTATACAAATCAAAAATTTCCNTATTCTGAATTTCCAAATGGAATCAACATTGANTTTTTTGATTTAAAAGAAGGTTCAACTAAAGTTTCTGCTAATTACGCTATAGTTTATTACAGAACAAAGATTGTAAGTTTAGAAGGAAATGTAGTTATTGAATCCCCTGATAGTACCTTTGTAAAATCTGATCAAATATTTTGGGATCCTGATCAAGAATGGTTATTTACAGAAGAAAAAATTGTATTCTCTAGCAATGATTATAATATTAGAGCAGAAAAAATGGATGCTGACCGTTCCTTTAAATTATTAAAAACTGGTAAATTAGATGGTAGTTTTTTATTTGAAGATCAACAATAGCTTATGAAATACCCTCCAATTTTTGATTANATATATTTATTTATAGCAGTTTTTATTTTTTCAGATATTTTAATTTTTAAAAGCTCAGTATCAGAAAATCAAATTTTACTTTTTTTTGGTATTCTTTCCCTGTTTATGTTTTTTTTCAGAAGACATTACAGAAAAAAATTTAATAACAGAAAGTAGNTTNATNATACTTATTTATTNATCTGNATATTCTTTAGTTGAATAGTTGTATTCTTTCAACGATAATTTGTATTTTCGTTTCCTAATTTTTTGATTATGGCTGTATTAGGTAGTTTAAGAAAAAATTCTTTNGTTTTNATTGCAGTAATTGGAATGGCTCTTTTTGCCTTTGTAATTGCTGGAGTTTTTGATGGTAATTCTTTTCAATCTCAAGAACCAATAGGTGAAATAAATGGTGAAAGTGTTTCATTAACCGATTTTAGAAGACAAGTAGAGNTATATCAGAAAACCTATAATTTTAATGATCTTCAGGCTATTACTACTGCATGGGATCAATCTGTTAGAAATGAGTTATTAAGNCAGGAAATNGAAGAATTAGGAATTGCTTCNGGAAAAGATCATNTAGAGTTTTTTCTTGCATCTAANCCAAATTTTAATAATGATCCCAGATTTGTAAATGATGCTGGTATTTTTGACCTTGATAAGTTCAGNAANTTTATTGCTGAGTTAAAAGACTTTAATCCTGAAGCTTATTTACAATGGAGCTCTCAAGAAATGGGATTCAAAAATCAAATAAANATCAATAATTATATGACTTTGGTTTCTTCTGGAATTAATTCAAATATTTTTGAAGGNAAAAATGAATTTTTAAAATCAAATGAATCNGTTGATATTTCTTTTGTNAGAATACCNTATGCATCAATAGATGATAGCTTAGTNTCTGTATCAAACTCAGAAATTTCAAAGTANGTAAAAGATAATCCTCACAAATTTGAACAAAAGGAAACAAGAGATTTTAAATATGTTCTTTTTGAAGAAAAGCCTTCTCAAAAGGACGAAAGAGAACTAAGAACTAANCTTTCTGAAATGTTAGTAGAAAAAGAGGAATATAATCAAGTCTCTAAGTTAAATGAAGTTGTNCCAAGTTTTATTACTACTNCTGATATTGAGTTTTACCTTGAAGAAAATTCTGATATTCCATTNGATACAATTTATAGACCNAAAGGTTTTTTCCCGTCAAATCATGGTGAATTGATTTTTAATCTTGATAATAATAAAACCTATGGTCCATATGTTGATGGTGAATATTTTAAAGTATCTAAACTTTTGGATAAAAAANNAAATGGTAACGCAAGAGCAAGCCATGTTTTAATATCATATTCTGGTGCTCAAGGTTCAACACCTCAAATCACCCGAACAAAGGATGAAGCTAGAAANGAAGCCAACAGAATTTTAAGATTAGCAAGATCTGATTCAAACAATTTTTCAACATTAGCACTGGAGAACTCTGATGGACCTTCAAAAACTAATGGAGGTGATCTAGGATTTTTTCAAGAAGGAATGATGGCAGAACCTTTTAGTGATTTTGTATTTAAAAACAGAGTAGGTAGAATAGGTTTAGTAGAAACTGATTTTGGATTTCATATTATTAAAATTACNGCTAAGGAAGATTTAGTTAAAGTAGCAACTCTTGCGCTAAGAAATATACCTTCAGAAAAAACAAGTGATTCAGTATTTAATATAACTTCAAAATTTGAAATTGAGCTTTCAAGTGTCGGCAGTATTGATGAAGTTTCAGATAAATTTAATATTGAATCAAAAACATTAAATAACATTAGTAGACTTGATCATGATTTACCTGGAATTCCAAACCAAAGAAGATTAGTACAGTGGCTTTATAATGAAGAAACTTCATTAAATGACTATCAAAGATTTGATGTTTCTAATGGNGGATATATAATTGCTCAACTTATTGATAAAAAAGATGAAGGTTTACAGAGTAATGATCTTGCTTTAATTACTGTTTTACCAATTTTACAGAACGAGAAAAAAGCAGAGATTATTTTAAAAAATAATAAGGGGTTAAAATNTCTTGAAGAATTAGCTCAAAACAACAATACTGAAATTATTAATGTAGATGCTATTAATAAAAATACTCCTATAGTTTCACAAGCAGGTTATGAACCTGGNTTAATTGGNAAAGCTTTTTCATTAGAATTAAATGAGGNATCAAATCTTATAAAAGGAGAAACTGGTNTATATATGATGAGAGTTGACAAAGTAAATAACAGTTCTAATTCTCCAAATTCATTTATTCCTTATCAAAAGCAAATTACAAGTAAAAGTAGATCTAATCTTGATTTTTTAATTGTCGAGTCTCTGAAGGAATCTGCAGANATTAATGACAACAGATCTGCATACTACTANATGTTTGATATAAAGGAGTAAAGAAAGTAAAATAAATAAACAACAGTTACAATTACTTTTAATACTGTTCCAGTTAATACACCTATTAAAGAACCAAACGCAGGTAATAAAGAGCTTGATAAACTTTTATTTGTTATAATCTCACCTGTTACCGCTCCTAAAAAAGGTCCTAATATAATTCCTATAGGACCCAAAATAAATAANCCCATNAGAAGCCCTATTGTTGCACCAATTTGACCACCATTTGATCCTCCCAGCTTTTTAACTCCAATTATTGGAATTAAATAGTCAATTACTGAAATAGAAAATGCAATCAAAAAAGTTATTAATAAAAACCAAAAACTAAAACTTACATATGATGTAAAATTTAAAATTAATAACCCAGNCCATGATGCTAGNGGACCAGGTAAAATAGGTAAAAAACTACCNACAATACCAACAAGGCATAAAANAATTCCTATTATTAAAAGTAAAATNTCCATAGTAAACTTTAATACAATTTTTGTAATTTCATATGGGATGAGNCAAGTAAAAATAATATTTATTTTCTTTATTCTTATTAATGCATGTAATTATAATTNTCAAGATAATTCAGTTGATAAAATAGAAATACAAACTTCTTGGAATAATACTGATGAATATCCATCAACAACTGATTGTGATAAGTATACAGAAAAAAAATTAAGAATAAATTGTTTTAACTCATATTTATCTGACCTCTTTACTCAGAACTTATTGAGTGAAATAAAGAGTGTGAATTCTGATATTAATGACACTATTTTAATTGAATTGACAATAAATAAAGAAGGAGTTATAATTTTTGATAAAATTTCTGGCTTTAATGATGTTATTAATTCTGTGAATAATTTAGATGAAGTGGTGTATAGAATATTTGATAATTTTCCTAAAGTTTTACCTGCAACAAAAACTAATTTAGGTATTTATGTCAGTTCTAAAATTAAGTTNCCAATAATTTTAAANTCAAATTGATGAGCGGAAAGATAATTTTNGGCATAGATCCGGGTACAACGATTATGGGTTATGGAATTATATCAGTNAAAGGTGAAAATGTTAGCCTAATTGATTTTGATGATTTTAGCCTAAAAAAATTGGATAATCATTATCTAAAGTTGAAGAAGATTTTTTCTTCACTAAGTNTAATTATTGAAAAATATAATCCAGATGAAATTGCTATTGAAGCNCCTTTTTTCGGAAAAAATGTTCAGTCTATGCTTAAATTAGGAAGAGCACAAGGAGTTGCAATGGCAGCTGGTTTGGTTAANGAAATACCTATAACAGAATATTCTCCAAAAAAAATAAAAATGGCAATAACTGGAAATGGTAATGCATCTAAAGAACAAGTAGCTAAAATGTTACAAAGTATTTTAAAATTTAAAGAGATTCCAAAAAATTTAGATTCAACGGATGGTTTAGCTGCAGCCATGTGTCATTTTTTTAATTCAAAAAAGATTAGTAATGATGGAGCTAAATTTAGTGGATGGGCATCTTATGTCAAGAACAATCCTGAAAAAATTAACTAATTGGCAGGTATATATATTCATATTCCTTTTTGTAAACAAGCTTGTCATTATTGTAACTTTCATTTTTCNACAAGTCTTAAATCCAAAGATTTTCTTGTAAATGCTATTGCAGAAGAAATTTTTTTAAAATCTAAAATCAACAAAGAAAAAATTGAAACAATTTATTTTGGNGGNGGAACCCCCACATTATTAGATATTAGTGATTTTGAAATTATTTTAAAANCAATTGATAAAAATTATAAAATNATNTCTGATCCTGAAATTACGCTAGAAGCAAATCCTGATGATATCTCACTAGAAANACTCAAAAACTTTAAAAATTTATCAATTAATAGATTAAGTATTGGAGTTCAATCATTTATTGATTCTGAACTAAAGTTGATGAATAGAGCCCATGATTCTAAAAAAGCATTGAAATCAGTTGAGGATTCAAAAAAAGTTTTTGATAATATTTCAGTTGACCTATTATATGGCCTACCTAACTCTTCCGTAGAAACACTAAATTATAATATTAAAACTTTAACAGACTTTGATGTTAATCACATTTCATCATATGCTATTACTATAGAGCCAAAAACTGCATTAGAAAAGTTTGTTAATACTGGAATTGTTGTTCTTCCTGATGACAAAATAGTTTATGAACAATTCATGCATGTCAATAAAGAACTAGTTCTCAAAAATTATATTAATTATGAGTTATCAAGTTTTGCTAAGGAAAATTATTTTTCAAAAAACAACACTACTTATTGGTCTAGAAAAAAATATATAGGAGTTGGTCCTTCTGCTCACAGTTACGATGGTCTTAATAGAAGTTGGAATATTTCCAATAATAAAAAATATATTGATCATATCAGTTCTGGAAAATTATATCATAAAATTGAAGAACTTTCAAAAATAGATCAGTATAATGAGTATATAATGACTGGTCTTAGAACCATGTGGGGTATTTCATTAAATTATATAGAGCAACAATTTGACTCACGCTTCAAGGAATATTTTCTAAAGACNGTAAAGAAATATNTTAATCAAAANTTAATAAATAAGGATAAAGATATNTATACAACCACAGAATCAGGTAGATTNCTGGCAGATGGNATAGCTTCCGAANTATTTATGATTGATTTAACTGATTAAAAATTAATTATTTACTATAAAAATTATAGAAATTTGNAATAGTTTCAATTCCATTGTAAAAGTTTGATAAACCAAAATGTTCATTTGGAGAGTGTATTGCATCACTATCAAGTCCAAANCCCATTAATATAGTTTTGACACCTAACTCTTTTTCAAATTGAGCAATAATTGGAATTGATCCTCCATCCTTCAATGCGTAGGGCTCCTTATTAAATACTGATAAATATGCTTGACTTGCAGCTCTATAAGCTTTTGAATCTGTGGAGGTAATATATGGTTCACCACCATGGTGTTCAGAAATTTTAATCCTCATTCCTGCAGGAGTGATGTTTTTCATATGTTCTGTAAAAAGTTTGCTAATTTCTTTCCAGTTTTGATTACTTACTAATCTCATTGAAATTTTAGCAAAAGCCTTACTTGGGATAACAGTTTTTGACCCTTCATCAGTATATCCTCCCCATATTCCATTAACATCTAAGCAGGGCCTAATAGATCTTCTCTCAAGTGTATTAAAAGAATGTTCACCATGAACTTCATCAATCTCTAATGAATTTTTAAATTCTTCTAAACTAAATGGAATTTTATCTTTTTCTCTTTCCTCATCACTGTATTCAATTACTTTATCATAAAATCCTGGTATTGTTACCTTATTATTTTCATCATGTAAAGATGAAATCATTTTAGCTAAGCTATTTATAGGATTAGCAACACTTCCACCATAGTGACCAGAGTGTAAATCTCTATTTGGTCCTGTAAGTTCAACTTCTAAATATGCNAANCCTCTTAACCCAGTTGTTATTGATGGAGTCTTTTTATCAATCATTCCAGTATCAGAAACAAGAATAATATCAGATTTNANTTTTTCTTTATTTTCTTTTACAAANATTTCTAAATTATCACTTCCAATTTCTTCTTCACCTTCAATCATGAATTTAATATTACAAGGTACTCCACCAGTATTNTTTAAAACTTCTATNGCTTTTAAATGCATATACATTTGTCCTTTGTCATCGCAAGACCCTCTTGCAAAAATTGCCCCTTCAGGATGAATATCAGTTTTTTTAATTATTGGTTCAAATGGATCTGAGTCCCAAAGTTCAATAGGGTCAACAGGTTGTACATCATAATGTCCATAAATTAAAACAGTTGGCAGATTAGCATCCTTTATTTTTTCAGCATATACAATTGGATGCCCATTAGTTTCACAAATTTCACAGTTGTCTAAACCGATATTTTCAAATTGATTTTTTAAAAACTCTGCAGCTTCTCTTACACTTCCTTTATATTCCTTTACTGCACTTATTGACGGTATTCTGATTAAATCAAAAAGTTCATTTAAAAATTTCTTTTTGTTATTTTCTATATATGATTTTATTTCCATAATTGATGTATTCAAATTTAGTCAAATTGAATTTTTTTACATTAATAAAACATCGCTTTATTTTAATAATCTTGCTTATATTTGCTTCCGTTTTGCGGATGTGGTGAAATTGGTAGACACGCTAGACTTAGGATCTAGTGCCGCGAGGCTTGGGGGTTCGAGTCCCTTCATCCGCACTTTAAAACCTCAATTTTAATTGAGGTTTTTTTATTCTCTTTTTATCCAAATTTCATGAAGTGGATCTCCTTTACTACTAAAGCCTTTGTGATTCCATTCCCCATCAATTAATTCAAAATCAAATTTTAATTTTAAACCTGCTTTAGAATTGTCTCTTGAGAAAAATTCAATATTTTCAGAGTAAACTCCATTTTTTGTAGTGTAAGTTCCTCCACCTGTTCCCATAAATTGTTTTGTTTCAGTATTATATGCTATCCACTGAAATCTTTTTCCAGAAAGCAACTTCATAGTTTTTCTAGGACCATCTACTGATCTCATTTGTTTTTTTCCATTTCTATATCTTCCAGACATAAGCCATGCACCCTCTAGTTTACCTGGATTTCCATTGTCTATTCTTTTCCATGTTCTTTCCATCATTGGAACTGTTATAGAATTCTTTTTTACAATAATTTTAAAAGTTACTTCAGATCCAACTCTTTCAGGATTTCCAGTATCAAACTCTACTTTTTCTGTTAAATTATCACCATTAAGTTCCCAAGTTCCACCATTAGTGTAAATAAATTCACCAGTTTCCGCATTGAAAATACTAATAGACTGAAATCCATTAGAACTAAATATTACTATTTGCTTTTCCTTTATTCCAGATTCATTTTCTTGAACTCTTTCCCATGATCCAATTAAACTTTGAGAATTGATATTCATTGAAAAAAGAATGATTGAAATGAGTATAATAATTTTTTTCATACTGTTAAATTTTTAATTATTTGATTTGTTGCGCCAGTTTTACCTTTAAAATAATTTTTTATAATATTAGTTTTATTTATTCTAAAATCTTCATTTTCAAGTAGTTTATTAAACGCTTCATCAAATTCATTCTGATTTTTCACAGATATAATTCCATGCAAATTAACTAATTCAATAGACTCATTAAATTTCTTATAATTTTTACCAATAATAACAGGATTTTCAAAAACACAAGCTTCTAAAATGTTATGTAAACCTGTCTTCCCCATACCTCCACATACATATGAAATTTCAGAATAACTGTATAATTTTTTTAAATCTCCAATTGTATTAAGAATTAAAATATTCGATTTATTCAAATCATCAGAAAAAACACATACTTGATGATCAAACATGTTTTTAATTCTTTCTATATTATTATTAGAAACATCATGTGGTGCAATAACCCAAAATATATCTTCCTTTTTACTCTTTTTGATGTAATTAACTATTAATTCTTCATCTTCTTCCCAAGTACTTCCGAAAACAATTGTTCTTTTGTTCTTTAGAATAGTATCAATTTTTTCAATTTTATTGTTAAGGCTTAATTGATATTTAACTCTATCAAATTTCATACTTCCAACAATTTTTGTGTGAATTATATTGTTTTTATTTAGTACACTTTCAGAATTTTTATCTATAACAAAAATTTTATCAAAAGTTTTTAATTTGTTTTTAATCCAAAAATTAAAAGGTTGAAAATACCAATCATTATTTTTAAAACTAGCTTCTACTAAATAATTCTTTGACGCTTTTGAATTTAATTCACTAATGTAATTAGGCCATATTTCAGATTTAATAAAAATTGAAATAATTGGATTAATTAGTTTGATAAATTTTTTAGCATTTCTTCTTGTATCAATTGGTAAATAAAAAGTATAATCAATTTCACTGGCTCTATCTTTAAGTTTAAATCCTGATTCTGAAAAAAAAGTTAATACTATTTTATAATCATATTTTTCTTTTAATTTTTTAATTAGTGGGACAGCTAATTCATATTCACCAAGTGACGCAGCATGTATCCATATGTGATGATTATTAGAATTTATTTGATTTGAAATATTTTTGAAAAGATATTTTCTGTTATTTAAAAATCTTTTAATTTTTTTATTAAATACAGCAATTACAGGTAGAAATAATATAGTAAGATTAATAAATATCCCGTATAATAAATTCATAATTACTAAAGTAATACATTTAGAAATAGTAAATTTGGCTTAAAAATTTTTTAATCTTACTATATTATTTC
>NZOB01000046.1 GCA_002693085.1 Flavobacteriaceae bacterium
ATTATATTAATGAAACAATTAATGAGTACAAAAAAATTGACAGAGATGGTGCTATTTTTCAAAATAATGGTGGTGTAAGAGCATTAATACGAAGAGGACCATTAGGTGTTGTTTTATGCTTAGGGCCATATAATTATCCTCTAAATGAAACATTTGCTTTATTAATACCTGCAATCATTATGGGTAATACTGCTATATTTAAACCTGCTAAACATGGAGTTCTTTTAATTGCTCCATTATTAGAAGCTTTTAAAGAATCATTTCCGCCGGGTGTTGTTAATATTGTTTTTGGTAGAGGTAGAGAAATTGCATCACCAATCATGAAAACAGGAAAAATTAATGTTTTAGCTTTAATCGGACATAGTTCATCAGCAAATTCTCTTCAAAAACTTCATCCACAACAAAATAGATTAAGATTGGTTCTTGGTCTTGAGGCCAAAAATCCAGCAATTATACTTGATGATGCTAATATGGATTTAACCATAGATGAATGTATTAATGGATCACTTTCATATAATGGACAAAGATGCACTGCAATAAAAATTATTTATGTTAATGAAAAAATCAAAAATGAATTTTTAGAAAAATTTTCACAAAAAGTTGATGAATTAAAATTAGGAATGCCCTGGGAAAACACATTACTGACACCTCTTCCTGAACCAAATAAACCTGCATACATTAAAGCATTGATTGATGATGCAGTAAAAAAGGGTGCAAAGATTATAAATAAAAGAGGGGGTAAAATGAAGAAAAATTATGTTTATCCTGCTATATTATATCCTGTTAAAAGTAATATGGATGTATATAAAGAAGAACAATTTGGTCCTGTAATTCCTGTTATTTCTTTTTCTGATATTGAAGAACCTATTAAATATATGGCTGATTCTAATTATGGACAGCAAGTAAGTGTCTTTGGAAATGATGAAACTAAAATTGGACCATTAATTGATTCACTAGTCAACTTAGTTTGTAGAGTTAATTTAAATAGTAGTTGTCAACGTGGACCTGATGTTTATCCATTTACAGGAAGAAAGGACTCTGCAGTTGCAACCTTAAGCGTTCATGATGCATTACGATCATTTTCTATAAGAACTTTTGTAGCTTCTAAGGATAACGAATCAAATAAAGAAATATTAAGAAAATTGATTGATAATAAAAAATCAAATTTTGTCAGAACTGATTACTACCTCTAATTTAACATAATAGGCATAACTAGCATTATTATTTCTTCATCCTCACTAGAACTAGAAATTGGTGATATCAATCCTGCACGGTTTGGTGATGATAATTCAATTCTAACTAAGTCTGAACTTAAATTATTTAACATTTCATTTATAAATCTAGAATTAAAGCCAATAGTAATGTCTTCGCCATTATAGTTACATTCAAGTATTTCTTCAGACTTATTGTTAAAATCTAAATCTTCTGCACTAATCTTTAATGAGTTGCCTTTAATATCTAGCTTAACTTGGTGTGTTGATTTGCTAGAAAAAATACTTGCTCTTTTAGTAGCTTGAAGCAATAATGCTCTATCTATCTCTAAAACATTAGGGTTTTCTTTAGGAATTACAGCATCATAATTAGGATATTTTCCTTCAATTAATCTACATACTAACCTAAAGTTTAAAAAAGAAAAAATTGCATTTGATTTATTAAATAAAACTTCAATAGCAGATTTTTTATCTGAAAGTATATTTTTAAGAATATTCAATGGTTTATTNGGNACAATAAATTCTACAGATTCNGAGGTTTTAATATCTTTTCTAANNTATTTAACAAGTTTNTGNGCATCAGTAGCAACAAAACAAGAGTTNTCNGAATTTATTTGAAAAAAAACNCCTGACATTACAGGTCTTAAATCATCATTTCCAGATGCAAATAGAGTAGAGGATATGATTTTCTCAAGACTTGATGAATCAAGACTAATTTCTGAAGCATCCTCAATTACGATTGACTTAGGATATTCATTTCCGTCCATATATGCAATACCATATTTTCCATTATTTGAATTGATTTCAATTGTATTGTTTTCGTTGATGGAAAATGTTAAAGGCTGTTCGGGAAGTGACCTAATAATGTCAGTTANTAATTTTGCTGGGATAGCTATCTTAACATTTAAACTTGATTCAATAGATAATTTACTTGTTAATGATGTCTCTAAATCAGATGAAGTAATATTTAACTCATTATTGTCAATTTCAAAAAGAAAATTATCNAAAATAGGNAATGTNTTATTAGTGTTAAGGATAGTTCCTAAAACTTGTAAATTTTTCAATAAATCAGAGCTCGATANAATAAATTTCATATTTATAAAGATATTCTATTTGACTTGTAATTTAAAATTAAATTATTAACATTTATTTAAAAATAATTGAGATTGTATCACCNTAATTCAATCCAAATAAAGTCTTAGCTGAGCCAACAGTTGATGGATTGCTTTTATAAATACCAAGTTCTAAATATCCTGAATTATTAAAAATTGCAATTTTTTTACCTTCTTCTTCTCTATATATTTTTTCTTTATTAAAATTTATTGCTTCAGTATAACTATTNTAAATATTGTCAAAAATTATACTTCTTGCATTTATTGAAAAATTTCTGTCTTTTCTATATTCTTCAAAAACTCTTTTAGAAATATTTGTTACAATATTACCGTAATTGTCTATATAAATAACATTTCCTAAAATTTGATTTTCAGATTTAATTCTAATTTTTAAATCTTTTAACTCTTTTAATTTATTAATTTCATTACCTACTAAATTTATATTTCCTCCTCTGTGAACGTGAGATGCAACTTTTGAAAAAACATCAAATTTATTTCCTTCAAAAGTTATTGCAATAACCTTATTAGGTCTTAATTCTTCAGATATTAATGATAATATTCCATTGTTTGCAGTAACAAAATAATGTTCGTCAAAGATAGCTACTATAAGTTCTTGCTCTGGTGTTTTATCAGCATCTACATCAATAATATGAATAGTTCCTCTAGGAAAACTCTTATACGAATTCTTAATAATATATGAAGCTTCGAGAATATTAAAAGGAGAAACTTCGTGTGAAATATCAACTATGATAGGATTTTCTAGTTGAGAATGTAGCAATCCTTTAAGATAACCTTTAGTGAAATCTTTATTTCCATAGTCACTTGTAATTGAAATAATTGACAATTTTTTAAGAGATTAGTAATATTATATTTTATAAATTTACTCAATTACTTAATTATTGTAATTTTTTTGGAAAAATTTGAATACTACATTAAAGAAATTCATCCATCAGATTTTTTTAATAGTGAAATTGATATAATCAAAAATCTCAAAAAAAAATTTAAGGAATTAAAATTTATTTCTAAAGGTGATAAGCTTATTATTGAAGGTCAGTCTGATGAAATAATAAAAGTTTGTGTAATTCTTGATAATCTAATTTATTTTATTAAAAAAAATGAAAATATAAATGAATCTAATATCATTGAAATTCTTAATGGTAATGGTGATAAATTGCTTCAATCAGAAAATGGAAGAGTGATATTATATGGTGTTAATAAGAAAAAGATTAAAGCACATACTTTAAATCAAATTAAACTTGTTGAGTCTTTTGAAAGAAATGATATGGTTTTTGCAATAGGTCCAGCTGGAACTGGAAAAACATATACAGGAATTGCTATAGCAGTAAAAGCATTAAAATCAAAAATTGTAAAAAGAATTATTTTAACAAGACCTGCAGTTGAGGCTGGAGAAAATCTTGGATTTCTTCCTGGAGACTTAAAAGATAAATTAGATCCTTACATGCAACCCTTATATGATGCATTAAAAGAAATGATTCCTGTTGAAAAACTAGAAGATTATATAAAAAGAGGAATTATAGAAATTGCTCCTCTTGCATACATGCGAGGAAGAACACTTGACAATGCATTTGTTATATTAGATGAGGGGCAAAACACAACTCATAATCAAATGAAAATGTTTTTAACCAGAATGGGTAAAAGTGCTAAATTTATGATTACAGGTGATCCTGGTCAAATTGATTTACCTAGATCAGCTATTTCTGGACTGAAAGAAGCAAATATAATATTACAAAATATTGAAGGTATTGACATAGTTTATCTAGATGACAAGGACGTTATTCGTCACAAGGTTGTTAAGAAAATTATAGAAGCTTATAAAAAAACTGAACACGCAAACTAATGAGTAAAGTATTACTAAACTCCAACTTTAATTTTAAAAATCAAGTATCTAAATATATAGGAAAAGTTAGAGATGTTTATGAAATAAAGGATGATTTATTACTGATGATTGTTTCAGATAGAATTTCTGCATTTGATGTTGTTATGCCAAAAGGAATAACTTATAAAGGTCAAGTTTTAAATCAAATTGCAAACGAAATGTTAAATGAAACTAATGATATAATTGATAATTGGTTNATTGATTCTCCTGATCNNAATGTTTCTATTGGAAAAAAATGTANTCCAATAAAAATTGAAATGGTNGTNAGAGGTTATTTNTCNGGNCATTNNTANAGNATTTACAATAGTGGTCAANGNAATTTATGTGGTAATATTCTTCCTGAAAACATGAATGAAAATGACAAATTTAAATCACCTATTATAACACCTGCAACTAAAGCTGAAAAGGGATTGCATGATGAAGATATCTCTCCAAAATCAATAATTGAGCAAAATATTATTAACAAAGATGATTATGAATATCTGCATGAAATAAGTTTAGAGTTATTCAAAAGAGGAACTGAATTCGCTTCTAATAATGGTTTAATTTTAGTTGATACTAAATACGAATTTGGTTATGATTCAAATGGTGTAATTACTTTAATTGATGAAATTCATACTCCAGACTCTTCCAGATATTTTTATAAAGATTCATATGAAGATTTGCAAATTAAAGGAGAAAAACAAAAGCAATTATCAAAAGAATTTTTTAGAGAATGGTTAATGCAAAATGGTTTTCAAGGAAAAAGTAATCAGGTAATTCCAGAAATGACTGAGGATGTTGTTGAAATGGTAAGTGGAAGGTATATTGAGTTATATGAAAAATTGATTGGAAAAAAGTTTTCAATAAATAGTAGTGATAATATTATTGAAAGAATTAATAAAAATTTAAAAGAATTTATTGTTTAAATCTTTTAGTATTTTATCCAATTTATAATCTGTATCTATCCATTCATGTTCTTCATTTGAATTTTTTAACCAAGTAATTTGTTTTTTTGCAAATCTTCTTGTGTTTTTTTTAATTTCATTAATTGCAAATTCTTTTGAATACTGATTGCTGAAATAATTAAACAATTCTTTATATCCAACAGTATTTAANGCATNNTTGNTCTTATATTTATAAAGCTCNTTNGCTTCATCAATTAACCCTGAATCAATCATTAAATCAACTC
The DNA here is from genome assembly GCA_002693085.1 of Flavobacteriaceae bacterium. The sequence goes on from NZOB01000046.1 coordinate 5,392, forward strand.
TTCTGTTGATTGTTTCGTATAGCTTACTTCTGTCTGTATTTAAAGCTATAGAGTAGTGGTTAAATATTTTATCTTTATTATTATTTAAAAAAGATGTGAATGTCTTTTTAGTAAACTCAATTACCTCCAATGCTCTAATTAACCTTCTTGGATTATTTAAGTCAACTTTTTCATAGTATTCAGGATCTTTTATGCTAAGAATTGATTGTAAATACTTTATACCATTAATTTNGAAGTTATTATTTAAGTTGTCCCTAATTTCATTTGGAATCTTTGGTATTTCGTCTATTCCATAAATGATTGATTTAAGAAACATATAAGAACCTCCAACTAATACAATGTTATCGTAAACCTTAAATAGTTTATTAATTAACTTGGTGGCTTCTATTGAAAAATCATAGACCGTGAATGCTTCTTGTATTGATTTATTTTGAATAAAATGATGCTTCACTTCATTTAATTCAATTTCTGAAGGAACTGCTGTTCCTATAGACATTTCTTTGTAGAACTGCCTAGAATCAAACGAAATTATCTCAGTTTTTAGTGATTTTGCTAATTTAATTGCAAGTTTGGTTTTGCCAATTGCAGTTGGTCCTGAAACACTAATCAATTTTTTATTAACCATTACATAATTTAAGTAATTCAAGTGTTGCTTTTGCATCATCCATAGCCCTATGATGTTTTAATAATTTTATATCAAACTCTTTACTTAAAGATTTTAACTTATATGAGCTTAAATCTGGATAAAATTCTCTCATTAATTCAAGAGTACATAAAAATTTATTCTTCAAAATGAAATTATTTTTTTTTAATTCATTTTTTAAAACTCTATAATCATACTTAACATCATGTCCAACAATAGTTGAATTCTTTAAAAAATTATAAATATCAGAACTGTAATAATTAAAACCTTTTAAGTTTTTTAATTCATTATTTTTTATTCCAGTTAACTTTTCAATGAAAGGATCAATTTTTACAAATGGATTAATTAATGTCTCAAATGTATCAATCACCTTTGATCCATCATATTTAATCAATCCAATTTCAATAATTTTTTCTTTATTATATACCCCACCAGTTGTTTCTAAATCTATTATTACAAACATTAGTTTCTAGAACCAAAAATTAAACTACCAATTCTTATCATATTTGAATTATATTTTATGGCAAGCTTGTAATCATTACTCATTCCAAGTGACAAATACTTTAAATCATACATCTTACTTGTCTCATTAAAATAATTAGATATTTTTCTAAACTCCTCTTCATTTTTTGATTGGTCAATAGATCCCATACCCATAAANCCAAGAACTTTAACAAACTTATATTTTAAAAGGTTATAACTAGAAAAAATCTTTTCTAATTCAGAAAAATCAAATCCTGTTTTTAGTGGGTCATTTGATATTTTAATTTGCAGTAAAACATTTATAATTCTATTATTTTTATTTCCTTCTTTATTTATTTGAATTAAAAGTTTTTCAGAATCAACAGAATGTATTAAGTGTACAAATGGAGCTATATATTTAACTTTATTTCTTTGAAGTTTGCCAATTAAATGCCAATTAATATCATCTGGTAGTTCTTCATATTTTTTAACCAGTTCCTGTACTTTATTTTCACCAAAATCTTTATGACCTAGATCATATATTTGTTTTATTTTTTCAACGGGTTTAGTTTTTGAGACAGCTATAATATTAACATTCTCTGGAATACTTTTTTTAAATGTAATAAAGTCCATTTCTAATTTTCAATAATTTTTAATATCTCGATAGCTAACTTAAGAGCATTTCTTCCTTTTTCAAATGAAACTATTGGATCTTCTTTTTTAATAATAGAATAATAAAAATTTTTATGTTCTTCCTCAATTGAATTAATTTTTTCATTCGTAATATTTTCAATTTGAATTTCCTTTTCCACACCTTCTGAATCATGAATTGTCATTGCATAATTATTCTTTCCATCAAAGTTTTTGATTTTAATTATTTCACTAGATCCACTGTCAAAATCTAATGAAATATATGAGTCAGTTTGAAAAACTCTCATTTTTCTCATTTTTTTAAGTGACAATCTACTTGAGGTTAGGTTAGCTACGCAACCATTTTCAAACTCAATTCTAGCATTTGCTATATCAGGTGAACTACTAATTATTTTTGTTCCATTAGCACTTATTTTGGTGATTTTAGAATCAACCAATGATAAAACAATATCAATATCATGTATCATTAAATCTAATACTACTGAAACATCGGTTCCTCTTGAGGGATATGATGATAACCTGTGAGATTCAATAAACATAGGATTTAAAGCATCTTTAATGCTTAGAAAAGCTGAATTGAATCTTTCAACATGTCCAACTTGACCTATAAGTTTATTGTTTTTTTTGATTTCAATAAGTTTATTAGCCTGTTCAATTGTTGAGGTAATTGGCTTTTCTACAAATACATGTTTTTTATTATTTAAAAATTTTACTGCTGTTTCATAATGAAAAGATGTTGGAGTTGATATTATAACAGCATCAACTAAAGAACTAATTTTATCAATTTCAATAAAATTTATATTGTATTTATCAATTATTTCTTTGACTCTTGATTTATTGGGGTCAAAAAAACCAATAAGATTAAAAAGTTTTGAGCTTTTTAAAAGTTTTATATGAAATTCTCCGAGGTGACCAGCACCAATTACTGCAATGTTTAACATTAGCTCACAAATTTACAATTATATATAATTAATTGATATTTTTATTTTATGTATGATTCTCCCNAACTCANAGGTTTGAGAAANGAATTAATAAAAAATCTTNTCAAAAAGGGTATAAAAAATAAAGACATTCTTAAAGCNTTCTTTAAAGTTCCAAGACATCTTTTTATTCATAAAGATTTTGAATCATACGCTTATAAAGATGAGGCATTTCCAATTGAAGANAATCAAACAATTTCACAACCATTTACTGTTGCATTTCAAACTCAACTTCTTGATGTTTGTAAAGGTGATAAAGTCTTAGAAATTGGNACTGGATCTGGATTTCAAACCGCAGTTTTAGTTTTTTTAGGAGCGGAAGTATANACNATTGAAAGAATACATAGTTTATATAAAAAATCTAAAAAAATACTNGATCAAATTAATCTTATGCCAAAAAAAAATATTTGGGATGATGGACACAAAGGCTTTGAAAGTTTTTCTCCTTTCGATAAGATTATAATTACTGCTGCTTGTGAAAAACCCCCAAATAATTTATTAAAACAACTAAAAATAGATGGTAAAATGGTTGTTCCTATAGGTAAAGATGTTCAAAAAATGACACTTTTTACAAGAGTTTCTGAAAACAAATTTGAGAAAAGAACTTTTGGTGATTATCGTTTTGTTCCAATGTTAAGAAATAAAAACTAGTTAGATTTTTTAATTCTATCAATTTTTACTTTATTTTCTCTTTTTTTAATCACTTCTCTCTTATCATAGTTCTTTTTACCTTTTGCCGTGGATATTTCTAATTTGGCAAGTCCATTGTCATTTATAAATAATTTTGTTGCTACAATTGTTATTCCAACATCATTTAACTCTTTTTTTATCTTGTTCAACTCATTTTTATTTAATAGTAGCTTTATTTTATTTCTTTCTTTATCAAACGAACTTGAATTTAAATAATTCTCAATTATTATATTATTAACATANAATTCATTATTGAAAAAAGTACAAAAAGCCCTATCAATATTTGCTTTTTTTTGTCTAATTGATTTTATCTCAGATCCGTTCAATACAAGACCAGCAATATATTTTTTTAATAAAAAATACTTGAACTTNGCTTTTTTATTTACTATGTTGATTTTCTCTTGCACTAAGCAAAGTTAATAAGTATCTTGCATAATCAAATAATCCCATATGAAATCCGAAAAAATAATCTTTGATTTAATCAGAAAAGAAGAAGAAAGACAGATTAACGGTATTGAGTTAATTGCTTCAGAAAATTTTGTTAGTGAAAATGTTTTAAATGCAGCTGGATCTGTTTTAACTAATAAATATGCTGAGGGATATCCNGGAAAAAGATATTATGGNGGNTGCGAAGTTGTAGACGAAGTAGAATCAATAGCAATTGATAGAGCTAAAGAATTGTTTGGTGCTGAATATGCCAATGTTCAACCTCACTCAGGNAGTCAAGCTAATGCATCAGTNTTTCATGCTTTTTTGAAACNGGGAGATAAATTACTTGGTTTTGATCTTTCTCACGGTGGTCATTTAACTCACGGNTCTAGTGTTAATTTTTCTGGGAAAATATATAATACTTCATTCTATGGTGTTGAAAAAGATTCAGGGACACTAGATTATGAAAATATTCTTAGAATTGCACATAAAGAAAAACCTCAGATGATAATAGCTGGAGCATCAGCATATTCAAGAGATATTGATTTTAGTAAATTCAGAGATATAGCTGATGAAGTTAATGCTTTTCTTCTGGCAGATATTTCACATCCTGCAGGTTTAATTGCAAAAGGATTATTAAATGATCCAATCCCTCANTGTCATGTAGTTACAACTACAACACACAAAACCTTAAGAGGTGCAAGGGGAGGTTTAATTCTAATGGGTAAAGATTTTGAAAATCCATTTAACTTAAAGTATAAAAGTGGAAAATTAAAACCTATGTCNAATCAAATTGATATGGGTGTTTTTCCAGGAAATCAAGGTGNGCCACTTGAACATATTATTGCTGCTAAAGCAGTTGGNTTTGGAGAGGCTCTTACTGATGANTTTTTAAATTANGTGGTAAATGTTAGAAACAACGCAAAAACCATGNCTAGCGAATTGTCTAAAAGAGATTATAATATAATTTCAAATGGNACTGATAATCATTTAATGCTAATTGATTTAAGAAATAAGAACATTANTGGAAAAGATGCTGAAGAGGCTCTAGTTAAAGCTGATATAACTGCTAATAAAAATATGGTTCCTTTCGATGATAAATCACCATTTATAACTTCAGGGATTAGATTTGGTACAGCTGCTATAACAACTAGAGGAGTTGATTCATCGGAAATAGTTAAGGTTGTTGAATTTATTGATGAGGTTATTCAAAACTATCAAGATGAAAATGTTATAAAAGATGTAAGATTTAAAGTAAACTCTCTTATGTCAGGAAAGAAACTCTTTAATTTTTAGTAATTTTTATTTCAAAAATTTTATCCCATTTTTTTCCAGTAATAAAAAAAGTTTTCCTTTTTCTATTGTATGCAATTCCATTTAGAACATCAAGTTCTGGATGTTGTTTTACTTTACTTCTTAAATCTCCAAAATTGATAATTCCATCAACAGCTCCANTGTTTTTGTCTATTATTAAAACNACATCCTTNTTAAACTGATATGTATTAGCATAAATTTTATCATCAACAATTTCTAGCTCATTAATGTTTTTAACCTTTTTATTATCAGTTACTACTTCAATATTATTTAACTCTACTAAACTTTCAGGGTCTAGAAGCCAAATTTTTTCAGTACCATCTGATTTGTATATGTTTTCTCCATCATTAGCTANTCCCCAACCTTCAATACTTTTATCGTAATTAAAAGATTTAATCATNTTAAAAGTTTTTAAATCATAAACAAAACCAATTTTTTTCTTCCACGTGAGTTGAAAAATTTTGTCATTTAGGATTGTTAAACCCTCTCCAAAAAATTCATCATCTAAATAACGTNCATCTAATAATTTGTTATTGAACAAATCGAACTTTCTTAAAGATGAAAATCCATTTAAACCAGTACTTTCATATAAAATATCTTCTTTAAANTCTAAACCTTGAGTGTAGAGCGAAATATCATGGGGGAATTCATTAATTACTTNATAAGAGTAAAGAACAGGTGGTTTATCATTAAAAACATTAAATTCTTGTATAATTGTTTTGCTATTATTGTTATAGTTGAACTGCGCTTTCACAATATTTTCACCTAGTCTAGCATCTTTTAGATTGGTTTTTACTGAAACCTCAACATCATTCATAAATAGCTTTAAATTTTCAGAGTTGTAAAGTTTATCATTTAAAAAAATTTCAAACGAAATATTTGATTTTTTATTTAAAATTTGAGAATCTGAATTTATTTTTACTTTAAAAACGTCATTTTCNTTAGAGCATGAACAAAGAAATAATATTATAATATAATAGTAGTATTTCATAAATATTTATTAAAAGTAATACTTCTAATTCTTTTATTAAAACATATTATATTTGTCATGGGCAGGGCTTATGCAACCAGCTCCCATTGAATCCCCCAGGGTGGGAACACAGCAAGGGTAAATGGTTGTAGCGGTGTGATATAAGTTACTTGCCCTTTTTTTTATGAAAACAGTATTAATTACCGGNGCATCCTCAGGAATTGGAAAAAGTATAGGCGAATATTTATCTTCTAAAAAATTTAAAGTTTATGGTACTTGTAGAAATCCTTTAAATTATCCAGATACAAAATTTGAATTAATAAAATCAAATATTAATAATAGGGATGACATNAAAGAATGTGTTAATTATATACTATCAAAAGAGNATTCAATTGATATACTTATNAATAATGCTGGTATTGGATTTACAGGTCCTGTTGAGGATTCTAATATAAATGATGTTGAAAAACTCTTTAATACAAACTTTNTTGGACCAATTGAAATGATTAAGTCTGTACTNCCTTCAATGAGAAACAACAAAAATGGTTTAATCATCAATATGACTTCAATTGCTGGATACATAGGCCTTCCTTTTAGAGGAATATATTGTGCCTCTAAAAGCGCATTAGAAATTTTAACAGAAAGTTTGAGATTAGAATTAATTGATTATAATATTAAGGTAACAAATATTGCTCCAGGTGATTTTAAAACTAATATTGTTTCAAGAAGGATTGATTNTTTTGATAATAAAGACTCAGTTTATTTTGAAAAGTATTATAGAACATGGAAAGAAATGAATAAGCATGTTGATTCAAGTGGAAGCGACCCTTTAATTATTTCAAAACTTGTTTTTAAGATTATCAAATCAAAAAATCCAAAAATTCATTATAAAGCAGGCACCTTTTTTCAAAAGTTTTCAATAATTTTAAAAAGAATTTTACCGGATTCANTATTTGAAAAAATATTAATTAAATACAATAAATTATAATGAAATTTTTTATNGACACAGCTAACCTTGATCAAATTAAAGAAGCACAAGACCTAGGNATACTTGATGGAGTTACAACTAATCCTTCTTTAATGGCTAAAGAAGGAATTAGTGGACATGAAAATATAATTAACCATTACCTAAAAATATGTGACATCGTTGATGGAGATGTATCTGCTGAAGTTATTTCTACCGATTTTAAAGGNATTNTTAAAGAAGGTGAATNCTTAGCNTCATTAAATAAACAAATAGTTGTTAAGGTTCCTATGATTTCTGAAGGTNTAAAAGCAATTAAATATTTTACTGATAAAAANATCAAAACNAATTGCACACTTGTTTTCTCCTCTGGTCAAGCAATTATTGCTGCTAAAGCTGGAGCAACTTATTTATCTCCTTTTATAGGAAGATTAGACGATATATCCTCTGATGGGTTAAATTTAATTTCAGAAATCCGTGATATTTATGATAACTATGACTTCACTACAGAAATTCTTGCAGCTTCAATACGTCACACAATGCATATTATTGATTGTGCTAAGATAGGTGCCGATGTTGTTACTACACCTCTTTCTGCTATTAAGGGATTACTTAATCATCCTTTGACAGACTCTGGTTTAAAAAAGTTCTTAGACNACCATAAAAAATCAAATTCATAATTGAAATATTTAAAAGATCCATTATATACAATTGCTGTTAACACTTCGATTTTTATTTTTGGTTGCATTATTTTTATTTTGTTTTTAATTACTGCTGTCATAATCGAGAACAATTCCGATCAATCTCCTCAAAGAACAGAGCATTTAAAGCAACATGACGATGAACAAGAAAAATTTGACAAAATGATTGAATTATTAGAAGATATTAAAGACAGTATTAATTCAAAATAAGATTATCAATTAAATCTATTTTTTGAATTTTGTTTTCTTCGCTGAGAAAAAATATTTTATTTAAATTATCAATAATTAACTTTTTACTCATTTCATCAAAATTTACACTCCTAATATTAACAACATCATTAGAAATAATATTATCAAGCCATTTTGATTGTGAATCATTAATATTAATAGAATAAAATTTATGGTTAGAGTATGTAGTTTTTAACTTAAATATCTTTTGATGAATTGCATTTAAATGAGAATTTTGATCATAAGACCAAAAGAATAAAACTTTTTTAGATTTTTTTTCACCTGTAATATCTACAATTGATCCATTTTGATTTGCAAAATAAACTAGAGGAAAATCATTTCCTGTGGTAATTTTCTTTTGATTTTCATATAATTCATCTACTTCATCATTAATACTTTTAAAAGTAGATATTTTAAGAAATTCATCTATAAATATAGATTTTTCAGAAATAGATGTGTTTTTTAATAGAACTTCAAAAGCTAAAAATCTAAAAAGTTTAGATTTAATTTCATTACTTGAAATCATTTCATTAATTATATTTAATCTGTTAATCTGAAAATCAATTTTATCAATTTCCTTATTTTTTATTCTTGTAATATTAAAAGTATATAGGTAAATAAAATCAATATAAGGTTTGAAAAAAGTTAGATCTTTATCATTTAAATCAATTTTATAATCATAAAGAATTTTATCCCATAACTCTTCATTAATATTTCTTCTTAATATAAATGATTGAATTTTTTCCATATATGGATATAATAAAGCGTTGTTTATCATCTTTTCAGCAAATGGTGAAATTTTTACTTTTGATTTAAATTCAATGAATTTATTTTCTTGAACTGACAAGACGGAATCCACTTTTTTTAAATAATTACCAAATGATTCATTAAAGGATTTATTTAATATATCTTCATTTTTTTCAAAACTCAAAAATACATCCATTAGAAAGTTGTTTTTTGAAGCGCCATTACACATAAAAACTAGAGATTCATCAAAATCTAGACTATTCAACCTAATATATATACTGTCATTTTTTTCAAGAATAACATATTGAAATTCAGGTTGCAAAAAGAAGTTATATAAACCAGAATTAATTGAATCTAATTTCATCTGAAAAAATCCATTTTCATCAATTAAAGATTCACTAATGATATTATCATCTTTATTCAATATTATTTTATCGGCTGATTTATTTAAAATTTTTCCTCCAAAAAAAATATTTTGATTGTCATTCTTACATGAAATAAAAGAAAAAACAAAAAACAGAATTAATAACCTCATTTATATAAAAATAATATAAATATATGGCTCTTAATATCAATTTGTTATTTTTGCCAGCAATTATGATTAGTACATCAAATCTTTCAGTTCAATTCGGAAAAAGAGTTCTTTTTGACGAAGTTAATACAGTATTTAAAAAAGGTAATTGTTATGGNATTATTGGAGCTAATGGNTCAGGAAAATCAACTTTTTTAAAAATCTTNTCAGGNAAAATTAATCCTAACTCAGGAAGTGTTTTTATAGAACCAGGAAAAAGATTGTCAGTTCTTGAANAAAATCACAATGCTTATGATGATTTNCAAGTATTNCAATCAACANTAATGGGAAATAANGANCTTTATGAAATAAAAAAAGAAATGGATGATTTNTATTCTAAGTCAGATTTTTCTGATNCTGATGGTGTTAGAGTAGGGGAATTGCAAAATAAATTTGAAGANATGGATGGTTGGAATGCTGAAAGTGATGCAGCATCTTTATTATCACAATTAGGTGTCAATGAAGANCTGCATTATAATANGATGTCTGAACTTGATGGTAAAACTAAAGTTAGAGTNTTAATTGCTCAGTCACTATTTGGAAATCCAGATATNCTAATTATGGATGAACCAACTAATGAATTAGATTTTGAAACTATAAAATGGTTAGAAAATTTTTTAATAAATTATGAGAANACAGTAATTGTAGTNTCACACGACAGACATTTTCTTGANACAGTTTGTACTCATATTTCAGATATAGATTTTGGAAAAATAACACATTANACTGGGAACTATTCTTTTTGGTATGAATCAAGTCAACTTGCTCTAAAGCAGAGAGCTCAGCAAAATAAAAAGGCTGAAGAAAAGAAAAAAGAACTTGAAGAGTTTATTGCAAGATTTAGTGCTAATGTTGCAAAATCTAAACAAGCTACATCTAGAAAAAAGATGATTGATAAACTTAATATCGAAGAAATTAAACCTTCATCAAGAAGNTATCCAGGAATCATATTTGAAATGGACAGAGAAAGTGGAGATCAAATTTTAAATGTNAATCAGCTATTATTTGATGAAATTTCAAAGCCAATTGATTTCACATTAAATAAAGGAAATAAAGTGGTGTTATATTCAAAAGACTCNAAAATATCTTCAAAATTTTACGAAATTATTAATGGAATCGATACTAATTATAGTGGAGAATTTCNATGGGGTAGTACCATAAGNANNTCTTATTTNCCTTTAAATAATGACTCATATTTTAATAAAAANATTAATCTAATTGACTGGTTAAGACAATGGGCAAATAATGATGAAGAGAGAGAAGAAGTTTTTATAAGAGGNTTTTTAGGTAAAATGATTTTTAGTGGNGAAGAAGCCTTGAAATCATGTAATGTTCTTTCAGGAGGAGAAAAGGTTAGATGTATTCTTTCAAAAATGATGATGGAAAGNTCAAATTTTTTAATGTTNGATGAACCAACAAATCATTTAGATTTAGAAACAATACAAACATTAAATAATTCTTTAATTAAATTCAAAGGAAATTTAATTCTAACNACNCATGATTATGAGTTTGCTAATTCAGTTGGTAATAGAGTTATTGAAATAGGAACTAATGGAATAATCGATAAATTAATGACTTTTGAAGATTATCTTTCNGACAACAAGGTTAAATTACTAAGGGAAGAAATATATTAACTCCTTAAAACAGCATTAAACTTTTTTGAANTCTCTTTAATAATTTTTTCTGAAATCTTATTTATTTCAGAATCTTCAAGAGTTTTATTTATATCCTCTAGAACTACAGAAAATGAGTAAGATTTTTCATTTGATTTCAGGGGTTTACCATCATAAACATCCATAAGTTTAATTTCTTTTATCAATTTACTTGTCTGTTTAATAGNATTCATTAAATCATTANAAAGAATTTTATTATCAATAATNAATGAAAANTCTCTTCTTACTTGAGGATATTTTGACAATTTCTTTACTTTAAAAAATTCATCTGTTTTAGATTCATATATANTATCTATCTCAATTGATGCGTAAAATACTTCATAATCATTAATTTCAAACTTAGAAAGTAATGATTTNTCAACTTTTTCAATTTTAGCATTATTTTTNGNNTATGATATAACAATTNTATTATTCTCATGTNTTTCTTTATAATTTATNCCAANTTTTTCTAGAATATTAAGAATAATNTTTTTTAATATAAANAGGTCCGATTTATTATTTTTTGAATACCAGGAACTTTGAATTATTTCTCCNGAAAGAATGATTCCAAGTTTTTTACTTTCCTTNTAAACATCATTTTGTTTTTTATACGTGGAGCCAAATTCATAAAATTTTAAGTCTGTATTCTTTCTATTAATGTTATGAGAAAGAGACTTTAACATTCCTGGTAATAATGAAGTTCTCATAGCTGANATATCAGAACTTAAAGAATTAAGTAATNTTACTTTANTATCNTTTTGAGATGATTTTTCACCAACAAGTGAGTTATTCATAATTTCATTAAAACCTAATGAAGATAGATAGTCTGAAATAAGATTTTGATATTTATTATTAGAATTTGTTAATGANGANATTGAAATATTNAGTTTTTTATCGATTTCAATGTTATTATAACCATGAATTCTTAAAATTTCTTCAATTACATCACACTCTCTATTAACATCATGTCTGTAGTTAGGAATAGTAATACCAGCAGAAATATCAGTTACATTATTAATCTTAAAATCAAGCAAATTAAGTATTGATTTAATTTTTAATTTATCAATTTTAAAACCTATAAGTTTATCAACATTGTTGAAGTTCAGTACTATGTTTTTTTCATCAATTTTTCCTGGGTATTCATCCATTAAATCACTTATAATTTCTCCATTACAATGTTCAATAATAAGTGCAGCTGCACGTTTTAAAGCAAATTCTGTATTATCTAGATCAACTCCTCTTTCAAATCTATATGATGAATCAGTATTAAGGAGGTGATGTTTAGAGGATTTTCTAATTGTTACTGGGTCAAAATAAGCACTTTCTAGAAATATTGTAGTGGTATCATCAGTTACTGAATGATTTAACCCACCATAAATTCCTGCAATACACATCGGTGTATTATCATCACAAATCATCAAATCATCATTTGTTAAATCTCTTTCTTCACCATCTAAGGTTATAAATTTTTTAGGATTAGAAAATTTTTGAATTTTAATTGTATTTGATTTAATTTTATTCCTGTCATAAGCATGAAGTGGTTGTCCTAATTCATGCATAACATAGTTAGTAATATCAACAATATTATTTATAGGATTAATGCCAATTGCATTAAGTCTGTTTTTAATAAAATCTGGTGAATCTTTAATTTCAATATTATTAATAATAAGCCCACAGAATCTTCGACAATCTTTTGAGTCAGAAATATCAATATTAAGATTTGGAGAAATAATTGTATTGTGAAAATTTGAAATTGAAGGAGATATCAAATCAATTTGCTTATCTTTTCTGTATGAAATAGCTGCACGTAAGTCTATAGATACACCAAAATGAGAAATAGCATCACATCTGTTTGGTGTAAGTCCGATTTCAAAAATTTTATCGGAATAAGATTTAAATACTTTTGAGGCTTTGGTTCCAGGTTTAATTTCTCTGTCTAATATTATAATTCCATCATGAGATTCGCCTATGCCAATTTCATCTTCTGCACACAACATTCCATGACTTTCAATATCCCTTATTTTCGCTTTTTTTATCTTTAATGAATCACCTTTTATACTTGTTAAAGTACTACCAACAGGAGCAACAACTACTGTTTGATCTACATCTACGTTAGGTGCACCGCAAATAATTTTAAGATCATCAGAATCACCAATATCAACAGTAGTTAATTTTAGTCTATCTGCATTAGGGTGTTTAATACATTCTTTAACCTTTCCAATTAAAAGTTGAGAAAGATCAGTATTTGTATTTGAAAAATCATAAGACTTTTCAACCTCTAATCCAATATCAGTAAGTAATTCAGCACATTCTTTAAAATCTAGATTTTCGTCTATAATTTCAGAGATCCATTTAAAAGAAATTTTCATTTCTGTAAAGATATATTATCAATAATTAATTAACCAATTATATTCCAGGATTTATTATTTGAATTATTAACCAAATATGATTTTATATTGTTATTAGATATGTTTTTTAAATCAGGATCAGTTGATAATAGTTTTTTAACTTCTTCAAAAGCTTCATTAAATACATCACCATCATTCACTATGTCACCAAGCTTAAAATCTAAATCACCACTCTGTCTTGTGCCTAAAACATCACCAGGTCCTCTTAATTTTAAATCTATTTCAGAAATTTTAAAACCATTGTTAGTCTCTGTCATTGCTTTTATTCTAGTTTGTGCATCATTACTTAAATTATCTTTAGTCATCAGAATACAATAACTTTCATAACTTCCTCTACCAACTCTTCCCCTAAGTTGATGCATTTGAGACAGTCCAAATCTTTCGGCACTTTCAATAATCATAACAGATGCATTTGGAACATTAACACCAACTTCAATTACTGTTGTTGAAATTAAAATATTTGTTTTACCATCAATAAATCTTTTCATTTCGAAATCTTTATCATTATTTTTCATCTTTCCATGTAAAACTCCAACTTGGTATTTATCTCTTGGAAAATCCCTTAATAAACTTTCATAGCCATCTTCAAGAAACTTTAAATCCATTTTTTTAGATTCTTCAATTAGTGGATATACTATATAGACTTGTCTTCCTGACTTAATTTGATCTTTTAAAAAAGCAAATACTTTTAACCTATTACTATCCTTTCTGTGAACTGTAACAATATCCTTTCTACCTGGTGGCATCTCATCTATTATTGATATATCAAGATCTCCATATAAACTCATTGTCAATGTTCTGGGTATTGGAGTTGCAGTCATAATTAAAACATGAGGAGGGGGGTTGTTTTTTTTCCACATTTTACTTCTTTGCTTAACACCAAACTTATGTTGTTCATCAATTACCACATAACCAAGATTTTTAAACATAACATCATCTTCAAAAAGAGCATGCGTTCCAATTAAAACATCTATTTTACCAATAATTAAATCAGATAATATTAATTTTCTCTGTGATTTAGTTGTTGAGCCAGTTAAAACTTCAACATTAATATTAATATCACTTAAATAGTTAATAAAAGATGAAAAATGTTGTTGTGCTAAAATTTCAGTAGGTGCAACAACGCATGATTGAAAATTATTTTCAACAGCAATTATAATTGACATAATAGCAACAATTGTCTTTCCTGAACCAACATCGCCTTGAAGTAGACGATTCATTTGTTTTTTACTAAAAAAATCTTCGCGAATTTCCTTTAAGACCTTTTTTTGAGAATTTGTTAAATCAAAGTTTAATTTACTGTCGTAAAAAGTCTTGAATTTATTGCTGATTAAAGGAAAGTAATATCCAGGATTAATTCTTTTTCTTTTGATTTTAATTAGATTAAACCTTAATTGATTGAAGAAAAACTCTTCAAATATTATTTTCTTCTTAGCTATTTCTAAATGCTTAAAATCTTTAGGAAAATGTATATTAATTAATGATTTTCTTGTAGAATAAAAATTATATTTTTCATTAATTTCTTTATTAAGATTTTCATTTAATTCATCTTCAACAAATAAAAAAATATTTTTAATAATTTTTATAAAAAAATTATTTGTTATTCCATGATTAATAAGTTTTTCTGTTGAATGATAAACGGGTTTAATCTTTACAAAACCTTTTTTTACAATTGAATTCATTCTTTCAAATTCTGGATGAACCATATTTGGTTTATTGTTAAACCAAGATAATCTACCAAACAATACATATTCTTTATTAAGTTCAATTGATTTTTCTACCCAACTTAGACCTTTAAACCAGTTAATTGTCATGTAATTATATCCATCAAAAAATTTTCCCTCAAGTCTATATTTATTGGAAAATTTTACCAGTTTTAAATCTTTAAATACTCCTTTAATCTGAACATGAACCATTTCATTTTTAATTTCAGAAATTTTAAAAAATTTAGATCTATCTATATATCTGAATGGAAAATTATAAAGCATTTGTTGGCATGTATCTATTTTTAATTCATCTCTAATTAATTTAGATCTAATTTTACCTATTCCTTTTATAAACTCTAAAGAAGTATTTAATTTATTGGGGTTCACTTCTCAAATTTAATTTATTAACTTTAAAGTTTAATAACAGTTAAAACTTAAAATTGACTGAATACCTTCAGAAACTTAACGAACAACAAAAACTTCCTGTAATTCATAAAAATGGTCCGTTGATTGTTATTGCTGGAGCTGGATCTGGAAAAACAAGAGTTCTGACTTATCGTATTGTTCATTTAATTAATCAGAATATTGACCCCTTTAATATTTTAGCCTTGACATTTACAAACAAGGCAGCGGCTGAAATGAAAAAAAGAATTTCAGAAAGTGTAGGTGATTCACAAGCTAGAAACATATGGATGGGCACATTCCATTCAGTTTTTGCAAGGATTTTAAGATCTGAAGCACCTTTATTAGGTTATCCTACAAATTTTACAATATATGATACATATGATTCAGAAAGATTGGTTTCAAATATTATTAAAGAGCTGAATTTAAATAAAGATCATTATAAGGCTAAACAAATAAGAAATAGGATTTCCTCTTTAAAGAATAATTTTATTACGGTTGAAAACTATTTTAACAATCCTGAGATGATTGAAGTTGATAAAATGTCTAAAAGATCAGAATTCGGAATTATTTATAAAAGATATGTTGAAAGATGTTTTAGATCTTCTGTTATGGATTTTGACGATCTTTTACTTAAAACAAATGAATTATTGAATAAATTTCCTGAGGTCCTTTCTAAATATCAAGATAAGTTTAGGTATATACTAGTTGATGAATATCAAGATACTAACTACTCACAGTATCTAATTATAAAAGCTCTTTCTGATCGACATCAAAATCTTTGTGTTGTAGGAGATGACTCTCAGAGTATTTATAGTTTTAGAGGGGCTAACATTGATAATATTCTAAATTTCAAAAAACACTACCCAGATTGTAAAACTTATAAACTAGAACAAAACTACAGATCATCAAATAATATTGTACAGTGTGCAAACTCATTAATCCAAAATAATCAGTTTAAGTTAGATAAAACCATATGGACTCAAAATAGTGATGGTGAAAAAATTACTATTAATAAATCAATTTCAGATTCTGATGAAGGAAGATTTGTTGCTTCTAATATATTTGAGAGAAAGAATAATGAATTTCTCAGTAATTCATCATTTGCAGTTTTATACAGGACAAATGCTCAATCTAGAGCTGTAGAGGATGCCTTGAGAAAAATTAATATTGAATATCAAGTTTTTGGTGGATTATCTTTTTACCAGAGAAAAGAAATAAAAGATATTTTAGCTTATTTAAGATTAATTGAAAACCTAAATGATGAAGAGAGTTTAAGAAGAATCATAAATTTTCCCTCAAGAGGAATTGGACAGACTACTTTAGATAAATTAACATTAGTCTCTGAAAGACAAAATATCTCACTTTTTGATTCTATTTCAAATCTTAATGATCCTTCAGTAAAAATTAACAAAGGAACGATAGAAAAATTAGAGAATTTCAGGAACCAAATTCTTTCTTTTAAAGTTTTTTCTCAAAATAACAATGCATACGAAACAGTATCACACATAATTAATAAAATACAAATTGTAAATTTTTATAAAAATGAAGGATCATTAGAGTCTTTTAATAGAATTGAAAATATAGAAGAGTTAGTAAATGGTATTAATGATTTTATAGAAGGTCAAGAAGAACTCTTTGAATCAGACAAGTCACTTTCAAGATATTTAGAGGATGTTGCGCTATATTCAGAGACTGATAAACAAGTTTCTAATGAAAAAGTTTCTCTAATGACAGTTCATATGGCAAAAGGATTGGAGTTTCCAATTGTATATGTCTTAGGAATGGAAGAGAATTTATTTCCATCAATAATGAGTATTAATTCTAGAGAAGAAGTGGAAGAAGAGAGAAGGTTATTTTATGTAGCAATGACCAGAGCTGAAAAAAGTTTAACATTAAGTTACTGTAATCAAAGATTTAAATGGGGAAATCTAATTGAATGTGAACCAAGTAGATTTCTTTCTGAAATTGACAATAAATACACGAATAAAAACTCTTTAGATCAACAACAACCTTCTCATATTGATAACACTTTATTAAGGCTAAGAAACTTTAAAAAAAGAAAGAACATATCAAAACTGAAATCATTTAAATCATCCTCTCAGAAAATTAAGATTAATATTAAAATTAATGATGTGGTTTTTCATGAAAGATTTGGAAAAGGTGAGGTTAAGCAAATTGAGGAAGATGGCGAAAATTCAAGAGCAACAATTAATTTTAATAATTCAGGAGAAAAAAAAGTTCTTCTAAAATTTGCAAAATTAAAGGTTATTAAATAAAAAAAAGGGAACATAAAATGTCCCCTTTTCTCATATAAATTGTTAAAAATTAGTTTGTTGCTGCTTTCATTCCTTGTTCAATTAAATCATAAAATTGATCAAGTTTTGGAAGAACAACAATCCTTGTTCTTCTATTCTTGGCTCTTCCATCTGATGTGTCATTATCCATGACAGGGATGTAAGAACTTCTACCAGCGGCAGTCATTCTTTCAGGTGGGACACCAAAATCATTTTGTAAAACTCTAACTACTGAAGTAGCTCTTTTAACACTTAAATCCCAGTTATCAAGAAGTATTTCATTTTGAATTGGTACGTTGTCAGTATGACCTTCAACCATAAATTCAATTTCCGGTTTATCTAAAACAACTTGAGCAACTTTTCCAAGAACTTCTTTTGCTCTGTCTGAAACATAATAGCTACCACTATTGAATAAAAGTTTATCTGAGATAGAGATAAATACTACTCCCTTTTCAACATTCACTTCAATATCGTTATCATTAATATCTATAAATGCACCCTTTAAGCTTGTTACTAAAGCCAAAGTAACTGAATCTCTTCTAGTAACTGCATCTTGCATTGTTCTGATAACCAGATCTTTTTCTTTGAGACTTTCTAAAGATTTTTCAAGGTTTTCTGCACCCTTTTGAGAAAGAGTAGTTAGATTACCCATATTATTTATTAAATCTTGGTTGTTTGCCTTTAAGAAAACAACTTGATCTTGAAGAGCTTTCATGTTAGCTTCAGCAGTTGCTTTTTCATCAAGACATGTATTTAGTTTTACTGTGGCAGAATTTAAAAGATTTAGGTTTTTTTGATTAGTTGCTTCAAGTTCAGCATATTTCTTCTGAGAAACACATGAAGAAAATAAAACAATAAAACTCAATAGGTATAAAATGCTTTTTTTCATGATTTATATTTTTATCTAATTTATAAAATTAAAGAAAAGTTTCTGGTTAAAATTTTATTAAATTTTAGAAAAGATTTTTTTACTTCTAAAGAAATAATTGTAAAAAATTGATTTACAGTAGTAAAATTTATAAAAATTAAAAAAATAAACTTTTCTTTAATTTTATAA
>NZOB01000047.1 GCA_002693085.1 Flavobacteriaceae bacterium
AAATGGTTGAATAATAACATACAAGCAAAACTAACTGTTATTAAAATGGATAACTATAATAGAGAATTTGAATATCAACTAAAATCAAAACCTTCACCATTAATCATTTTTGCATATTCTCCAATTGTTAAGCCATATAAAATTGGAACTGGATGCAATCCAACAAAACTTTTTGAATCATCTTCTAGAACCGGTCCATCTACATAATTTGCATTTGGATTCGGTCTGTCAAGTACTATTATCTCTATGTTATTTTCTGCACAACTTTCCATAACATAATGAAGTGTTGATAGGTAGGTGTAAAATCTTGCACCCACATCTTGAAGATCAAATAAAATTAAATCTAAATTTTTTAAATCACCACTATTTGGTTTTTTCTTAGAACCATATAAGGATATGATTGGAATTCCAGTTTTTGAATCAATTGAATTATCAATTTTTTCACCAGCATCTAGATCCCCTCTGAATCCATGTTCCGGTGAAAAAATTTTAATTACAGAGATATTAAGACTTAATAATGAATCCAATAGATGTACTTCCGACTCGGAGTTATAGAATTTAGAGCTGTGATTTGTAACAATTCCAATATTTTTATTTTTGATTATATCAACATAAGAGTCAACTTTGTTTATTGCTTCAATATTAATATTTTGTGAGTAACTTAAGGTGTTAGCAATTAAAAAAAAATTAATTTTAAAGCTTAAAACTAATATCCAAAATCTTGAAATTCGAAAGTTTTTTATCATCGAAAATTTTTACACATAAAAGATATAAAAAAAGTATTTCTTCACCTATTATTAAAATTTCAACATTATCAATTTCAATAAGTATAATTGTTATGATAATTGCAATTTCCACAGGATTTGGTATTCAAAACGAAATTAAAAGTAAATTTTCAAATGTTTTTGGTGATCTGTCTATTGATAGATATGATAATGATTTATATAATTCAGAGAACTACATTGAAAGTGATGCCATAAAAGTAAATAGTATTAAATCAATGGAAAATTTAAAGTCTATTGATCCTGTAATTTATTCACCTGTCATTTCTCCAAATAATAATTCATTCGATGATATAATTTTAAAAGGAATAAATAAAGACAATTATATTTTTAAAACTAAACTTCTATCTAATAAAATAAATAATATTGGACTTAATGAAGTTATTATTTCTAAAAAACTATCCAAAAAACTTGAACTACAATTAAAAGATAATTTGATGGTTTTTTACTATCAAAATCAGTCATTACCTAAAATTCGTAATCTTAAGGTAGTTGGATTCTATGAAACAGGAATTAGTGAATTTGACAGCAAAGTTGTTTTAACTAATATTAATCAGCTCAGATCTTTAAAAAATATTAATAATAATCAAATAGGAAGTTATGAACTTCACTTTTATGATTATAAAAAAATTGATTTAGAAAATTTAGAAAAATATGTACCACCTAATTATGCTCTAAATTTTAATAATGAGAAATTTAGTGAAATTTATAATTGGGTATCTCTTTTTGATTTGAATGTTTATTTAATTATTGTATTAATGATTGTAATTGGGGCAATTAATATGATTACTGCATTACTCGTTACAATTTTAGAAAAAACAAGTTTGATTGGTTTTTTAAAAATAATAGGTTCTAATAATAATAGCATTGAAAGGATTTTTTTAAACAATGGATTAAGTCTAATATTTAAAGGACTTGTCTGGGGGAATTTAATTTCTATTCTAATAATTTTTGTACAAAAGTTTTTTCAAGTATTTAAACTAAACGCTGATACTTATTATATAGATTATGTTCCTGTTGAAATTAATTTGATTCAAATATTGTTATTGAATTTAATTACAATTTTTATATGTTACGTTTTTCTTATTATCCCAGTAAAAATAATTTCAAAAATTAAACCATATAGTTCATTGAGAATGAACTAATATGAATTAAATTTGCACAGTGGATATTTGTAACAATATTTTAGAAACCATTGGTAATACCCCTCTAATAAAACTTAANAAAATCACAGCGGAAGTTGATGCCTTAGTTTTGGCAAAGGTNGAATATTTTAATCCTGGAAATTCNGTTAAAGATAGAATGGCATTAAAGATGGTNGAAGATGCAGAAAAAGATGGAAGATTGAAGCCTGGNGGAACAATAGTTGAAGGGACATCTGGAAATACAGGNATGGGNCTAGCTTTAGCAGCTATTGTTAAGGGTTATAAGCTTATTTGTGTTTCTACGGATAAGCAGTCTAAAGAAAAATTTGATATTCTCAAAGCAGTTGGTGCTGAAGTAATCATTTGTCCAACTGATGTTGAACCTGATGATCCNAGATCTTACTATTCAACATCAAAAAGAATAAGTGAAGAAATAGAAAATTCATGGTATGTGAATCAATATGATAANCCATCAAATACAGAAGCTCATTACTTNTCAACAGGTCCTGAAATCTGGAANCAGACAGANGGAAAGATCACTCATTTTGTAGTTGGTGTTGGAACTGGCGGAACTATCTCNGGAGTNGCAAAATTTTTAAAAGAAAAAAATCCTAATATAAAAATATGGGGAATTGATACATATGGGTCTGTATTTAAAAAATATCATGAAACAGGTGTCTTTGATAAAAGTGAAATATATCCATATGTAACTGAAGGTATTGGAGAAGATATAATTCCTGCTAATGTTAATTTTGACATAATCGATTCTTTTGAAAAGGTAAAAGATGAAGATGCTGCTATTTATACCAGAAGATTAGCAAAAGAGGAGGGTATTTTTGCAGGTAATTCATGTGGTGCAGCAGTTAGAGGNNTAGTTCAGCTTAAAAAACATTTTAGCAAAAATGATGTTGTTGTGGTTTTACTTCATGACTCTGGAANTAGATACGTTGGTAAAATCTATAATGATGACTGGATGAAAGAAAAAGGATTTAAAACCGATTAATTATCTAAATATTCNTCTTGGAAATTTTTGAATACTTTCAAAACCTTTCTTATTTATTGAACTAACTCCAAAAAGATAATTATCAATTATAATTCCATCTAAAACATAATAGTTTTTCTTATCAATTTTTTTTTCATATTGCCACACAGGTGATGTTGTCTCTCTCCAATATATTTTATAACCTACTATATCATCATTATCATCTTTATTCCATCTAAATTTTGTTGATGGTTCAACAATTCCTCCAATTCTAAGACCAGATGGAGGAGGAGGTGACCAACCAAGTAGTGCTAAACATATTNCATTAACTTGAGTCAATTTTTTTGCATATTCAAAATCTACACCCTCAATAACATCTCCATATTTAATACCATTTTCAANTCTAATGTCCTGATGCTGTCTATTATAATTCTCATTACTTTCCATTATTCTTACNCCAGCATATCCAAGGTCATTAAATGGTCTGTGATGACCTCCTCTTCCAAATCTATCTAATCTGTAAATTAAGTTTGGTTTTAAGTCTGGAATATAAGTTTTTGTAGCATTATATATAAATCTTGCAAGCTGTCTTGAATTTCCATCAATTTCTCCACCAAAGAATCGNCTAGAACTTCTAGACCCTTCAGATTCATTTCCTGGAACAGGTTCTGAAAAAATTCTAAAACTTTTATTATCAATAACACCGTTCACCCCTTCAATATTTCCAATCATATCATTATTTAANACACCAATTATTTCCCAATTATTTTCTTTGGCATGTTCAGCCAGACCTTTTCCACCAAATAGTCCTTGTTCTTCGCCTGAAAGTCCAACATACATAATTGTGTTATCGAATTTGTATTTCGATAANACTCTTGCTGCTTCAATCGTTCCAGCCATGCCTGATGCATTATCATTAGCTCCAGGTGAATCTGATTTAAAATCATTAGGATCTGAAACTCTGCTATCTATATCACCACTCATGATGACAAANCTGTTGGGGTACTTTTCACCCCANTGTATAGCCATCACATTATTGATCCAAACATTTCGTGTTAATCTTCTTCCGTCAGCTTCAAAATAATTTTTTTGATATTTAACATCTAAGCAATTACNGCAGTTATTTGAAATTGATTCAAATTCTTTTTTTATCCATCTTCTTGCAGCTCCTATTCCTCTTGAATTTGACAATGTATCACTNAGTGTATGTCTTGTCCCAAAGTTTGAAAGAGTTATTATATCCTTCTTAATATTTTCANCATCAATTTCAGAAATAATATCAAATATTTCTTCATGCTGAATCGTTTGNGAAAAAGAGTAAAAAGAAAATAATATTGATATGAAAAAAAATCTCATATCTAAATTTAAAAACAATATGAGTTATTGTCAATAATCATTTTTGCAATTTTTCTTTTGAGCTCTATTGGTTTTGGATAATTAAAGTATTTTGAAAACCTTTTTAATCCCATAAGTAAAAATTTTTGCTCATCACCGTCACTTAGAGATATAACTAATTCTTTTGCTTTATTAGAAATAAGTTCAACAGATTGATAAAGATGTAATTGAGTCATAGCAATTTGTCCTTCTTGCTTNCTTTCACCAAACCTATTACAGTTTTTTTCAGTTCTTAAAATTGCAGATTCGGAAAGATATATTTCAGTCATAATATCTGAAATAGACATTAAAACCTCTTGCTCTTTTTCAATATCTAAACCAAATTTTTTCATTCCAGCTCCAGAAAGCATTAAAAAAATCTTTTTTAGATTATTAAGAATAATTTTTTCTTCANTAAAAATTTTTGATAAATCAGGAATATCAAATGATGGAATTCCAGTAAGTTCATCAGCAACACNTTCAGCTTTACTAATTAAATCAACATGTCCTTTCATCCCTTTTTTAATAAGCATTCCGATTGCNACTANTCTGTTGATTTCATTTGTACCCTCATAAATTCTAGCTATTCTTGCATCTCTCCAGGCTGATTCCATTGGAGTTTCTTTGGAATAACCCATTCCTCCAAAAATTTGAATACCTTGATCAGCAATATTTTGAACATCTTCTGAAATAGCAACTTTTAACATTGAACATTCAATTACGTATTCTTCAACACCCTTTAATTCAGCTTCTTGATGATTTTTACCTGAATCTTCAAGGATTTTAATCCTATCTTCAATATCTTTAGCAGCNCTATANGTTGCAGATTCACCAACATAAAGATCNGTNGCCATTATTGCTATTTTTTCTCTGATTGCACCAAATTCACTAATTTTTGTGTTGAATTGAATTCTTTCATTAGCATAATTAGTAGATGCATTAATTATTCTTCTTTCNGCATCTAATGCAGCAGCAGCTAGCTTAATTCTTCCAATATTCAATGCGTTCATGGCGATTTTAAAACCATTTTCTCTTTCTGAAAGCATATTTTCAACAGGTACTTTAGTTTCATTAAAAAATACTTGTCTTGTGGANGAAGAATTTAAACCTAACTTTTCTTCCTCATTACCCATTGAAATTCCATTATTTGGATCATTAGGAACAATAAATGCAGTTAAGTTTTTATCATCATCAATCTTTGCAAAAACTGTTAAAATATCTGCAAAACCNGCATTTGATATCCAGATTTTTTGTCCACTAATTAAATAATGACTTTTATCTTTACTCAATACAGCTTTTGTTTTTCCACTGTTAGCATCAGATCCTGCACCTGGTTCAGTTAGACAATATGCNCCAAAATGTTCTCCACTTGCCAATTTTGGAACATATTTCTTTTTTTGATCTTCATTTCCATAAAGTAAAATAGGCATTGTTCCAATTCCTGTATGTGCGCCAAAAGCTGTAGAAGTTGATCCAGAACTTCCTGAAATATAATCACAAACTAGCATAGTTGAAGTAAATGGCATACCTAAACCACCATATTCTTCAGGAACACCAACTCCAAGAAAACCTAATTCACCTGCTTTTTTCATAACATCAAGTGTTAACTGAAAATTCTTTTTTTCAAACTCTTCTTTTTTTGACCAGATTTCTTTGTCTGCAAACTCTTTTACAGCATCTTTCATCATTTTTTGTTCCTCACTAAAATCTTCAGGTGTAAATATACTTTCGCATTGAGTCTCTTTTACTACGAATTCACCACCTCTAGTTATTTCTTTTTCAATAGTTTCTTTCATTTTTATTTATAAAATTTCATATATACCNGCGGCTCCTTGTCCCGTACCAACACACATTGTAACCATACCATACTTTAGTTTTCTATCCTTCATTTCATTTATTAGTTGTACTGTAAGCTTAGCACCAGTACATCCCAATGGATGACCTAATGAAATAGCACCTCCATTAACATTTATTATATCATTGTTAAGATTAAGTTCATTGATTACTGCTAGTGATTGAGAAGCAAAAGCTTCGTTCAATTCGATTAATTGAATGTCACTGATTTTTAAATTCGTCTTNTCCAAAACTTTTGGAATCGCTTTAATTGGACCAACACCCATAATTTTTGGTGGAAGTCCAGCTACGCTGTAATTAATAAGTCTAGCAATTGGTTCAATATTATGTGTCTTNATNTAAGATTCACTNGCAATCATTACAAATGCTGCACCATCACTCATTTGAGATGAATTTCCTGCAGTGACTGACCCTGTGTTTGAAAATACAGGTCTAAGTTTTGATAATGCTTCAATACTAGTGTCTTTTCTTGGTCCTTCATCTTGAGTGTAAGTATGATTTCGNGTTTTTTTAATAGAATTTTCATCTAAATAAATTTCTTCAACATTAATAGGTGCAATTTGTGAATCAAATTTTTTGTTTTCAATAGCTGAAAGAGCCTTTTGATGAGAATTAAATGCAAAAATATCTTGATCTTCTCTGTTAATTTTATATTCTTTAGCTACCTCTTCAGCTGTTAATCCCATTCCCCAATAATAATCTTCATTTCCATTTGAAACGGTATTGTATCCAGGTACAGGTTTATATCCTCCCATTGGAATAAAACTCATACTTTCAACTCCTCCAGCTATAACGCAGTCAGCCATACCAGATTTAATCTTTGCACTAGCCAGAGCTATTGTTTCTAGACCTGATGCACAATATCTATTNACAGTTACACCTGGAACATCATCAATTTTTAATCCCATAAGAGATATTAATCTTCCAACATTTAAACCTTGTTCTGCTTCAGGCATAGCATTACCTACAATGATATCATCAATTGTTTTTTTATCAAATCCTTCAATATTACTAATCATGTACTCTATAGTTTCTGCAGCTAATTCATCAGGTNTTTTAAATCTAAAAAAACCTCTNGGAGCTTTACCAACTGCAGTTCTATANCCTTTAATTATATAAGCTTCTTCCATATTAATTTCTTAAGGGTTTACCGTTTTTTAACATAAATTGTATTCTTTCAAGTGTCTTCTTTTCACCACATAGTGAAAGAAAAGCTTCTCTTTCTAAATCAAGAAGATATTGTTCCGATACTAAAGTAGATTGTGAAAGNTTTCCACCGGCAAGAACATTAGCTATCTTTTTTGCTATTTTTTTATCGTGATCAGAAATATAACCTCCAACTAACATCGAATCGGCACCTACATAAAAAGCGCCTAATGCTTGTTGTCCTAAAACTTTTATATNATTTCTTTGTATGGGCTTTGTGTAGCCATTATCATGCATTTGCAACGCAATTTTTTTTGCATGTGAAATCTGATTTTTCTTATTCATAATAATAAGATCCTTGTTTTTCATCAAATAATTTAATCCATAACCTTCATGTCCAGAAGTAGATGTTTTGCCCATTCCTATATTTAAAAAATATTCTTGCAATAAGTTTAATTCAACATCGTTTTTCTTAAATTGATCTGAAGCTCTAAGTGCCATTTCTTTTGTGCCTCCACCACCAGGAATTAACCCAACTCCNACTTCAACAAGCCCAATGTAAGTTTCGCTGTATGCTAAAATTTTGTCACAGTGAAGACATAATTCACATCCTCCACCAAGTGTATAGCCATGAGGAGCAGCAACTACTGGTATTGTGGAATACCTAAGTTTCATCATGGTGTCTTGAAATAATTTCATAGCAAAATTTAACTCATCATACTCTTGTTCAATAGCCATCAAAAAAATCATACTTAGGTCAGCTCCAGCAGAAAAATGTTGTCCTTCATTTCCAATTACNATTCCATTNTATTTTTCTTCGGCAATTTCAATTCCTTTATTTAAACCCTGAAGAATATTTTGGTTTATAGAATTCATTTTTGAATTAAATTCAATATTTAAGATGCCATCACCAATGTCATTTATTTTACACTCATCATTTTTCCAAATAGTTTGGTCTTTATTTAAATTTTTCAAAACAATAAAGTTTTCTTGACCTGGTTTTTTTACAAAATTTTCACTTGTCTTATCATAAAATTCAATAAATCCATTATTCGATNTGTAAAATGAGTTTATGTCTTTTGAAATAATATCTTCAATCCATTTAGAGGCCTTTAAATTAAATGACTTCATTAAATCTACACCTTCTTTTACNCCTATATAATTCCATATTTCAAAAGGACCTTCTTTCCAACCAAAACCGGCTTTTAATGCTGAATCAATACTAGCAATATCATCAGAAATTTCTGGAACCCTGTTCTGAACATAAGCAAACATTTTTGCAAAAACTTCTTTATAAAAATCTGAAGCTCTATCATTTCCGCTTATTAAAATTTTAAACTTATCTGCTCTATTTTTAGCTTTTCTTGCCTGATTTAGAGTATCAAAATTTACTTTTTTTTGTTCTTTATATTCAAAAGTTTTAAGATCTAATGATAAGATTTGTGATTTTCCGTTTTTATCAACTATTTTTTTGTAAAAACCTTGTTTTGTTTTACTTCCAAGCATATTCTCCTTTAACATTNTTTCTAAAAAATCTGGGAGTTTAAATACTTCNCTAGATTCATCTTCAGGACAATTTTCATAAATACCATTAGAAACATGACATAATGTGTCTAATCCTACAACATCAGCTGTCCTGAATGTAGCTGACTTTGGACGACCTATNGCGGTNCCAGTCAATTTATCAACTTCCTCNACTGAAAAACTACCATCCTTTACTAAATGAAAAAGACTTTGAATCCCAAATGTTCCAATTCTATTTCCAATAAATGCAGGAGTGTCCTTTGCTAAAACAGATGTTTTNCCTAAAAATTTTTCTCCGTAATTCATTAGAAAATCAATAACCTCTTCTTTACAATTTGGTCCAGGGACTACTTCAAATAAGTTTAAATATCTTGGTGGATTAAAGAAATGCGTTATAGAAAAATGCTTTTGGAAATCATCAGATCTTCCTTCATTCATCATTTTAATAGGTATACCAGATGTGTTTGAAGAAACAAGTGTTCCATTTGATCTGTACTTATCGACTTTCTCAAAAATCAATTTTTTTATATCTAATCTTTCAACAACAACTTCAATAACCCAATCATAGTCCTTAATAAGATGCATGTCATCATCAAAATTTCCTAAACTTATTCTATTAACAAATGATTTATCATAAATAGGAGATGGCCTAGATTTTATACACTTATTAAACATTTCATTTACAATTCTGTTTCTAACAACCTTGTCTGTAATTTTAAGTCCTTTCTTTTTTTCAATATCATTGATTTCATTTGGTGAAATGTCTAAAAGAAGTACTTCGACTCCAATATTAGCAAAATGACAAGCGATTCCTGAGCCCATAATTCCTGACCCTAAAACAGCAACTTTGGATATTTTTTTATTCATTTAAAAATTTCTTTATTCTTTATTAATTTATTAATTCTATCTACTACTTTGTAAAAGTTCTTGACAGAGTCTTCTCCAACTTCATTTGTTATAGTCTTATTAAACTTCATTACTAGTTCCCTAGCATAGTTTCTAAACTCCATACCCCTTTCAGTTAATTTAATTAAAACACCTCTACCATCTTCAGGGTTTGGAATTCTCTGAATTAAGTTTTCATCCTCCATAAACCTTAAAGTCCTTGATAAACTTGTTGATTCCATCCCCATTTTAGGCCCAAGAGAGGTTGATGGAGTATCTTCTTTTGGGTTTAAGCTTAATAAAGCAAATCCAACTGCCATACTCCCACCATATTTAGAAGCCTCTTCATTATACATTTTTGAAATAGACAACCAAGTATATCTTAATTCTTGCTCAAGTGTTCTTACCGACATCAAATAAATGTACGAAAATTTACTATGCATGCATAATAAATAACAAAAATTTTTATTTTAACCAGTTGTAAGCATTATGAAATGCATATACCCATGGAGAAATTTTGTTATTCTTCTGATTCTTAGGATAATATCCCCAGTTAAAAGGGTAATTTGCTCTTTCTAAATGAGGCATCATAGCTATATGTCTTCCGTCTTGACTTGAAACAATTGCAGCATCAAAATTAGATCCATTTGGATTAGCAGGGTAGGAGCTTTTATGGTATTTACCAACGATATTATATTGAGATTCCTTTTTTTCAAAAACAAACTTTCCTTCACCATGTGCAGCCCATATACCCAATGTTGTATTTTCAAAATTATTGAACATTACACTATTATTTTTGTT
Organism: Flavobacteriaceae bacterium; assembly: GCA_002693085.1. Next base: position 10,494 of record NZOB01000047.1, read on the forward strand.
TATTGAAACAGCTGTAAATTGACATTCAAATTTTTTTGAATCATTATGATGCATTTTAGGATGAATTTCAAGCTCAGGATAAATTAAACCTAACTCCATAAATAGCTGACATCCATTACAAACACCTAANGAAAGTGTATCTTCTTTAGAGAAGAATTTTTTTAAACTATTTCTTGCATTTTCATTATATATAAATGATCCAGCCCATCCTTTAGCAGATCCTAATACGTCTGAATTTGAGAATCCTCCAACTGCAACTAAAAATTTAATATCATCAAGAGTTTCTTTACCGCTCATTAAATCAGTCATATGAATATCAATAACTTCGAAGCCTGCTTTATTCATTATGTAAGCCATTTCTCTTTCAGAATTACTTCCTTTTTCTCTAATTACACCTGCTTTGACTCTCTTGTCAAAACTTGGCTTAAAATCTCCATTAAACCATTTAGGAAACTTAAATTCTAGCTTATTTTTGGATAATGAGTTATATCTTTCTAAAGCTTTAGTTTCAGAGGACTGAATAGAATCTAGCATGTAAGATTTTTCAAACCACTTTTTTCTATAATAGTCAATATCAAATCTATATTTTTCATTTAAATTAGATATTGTTATAGAGTTTGATTTGTTAACTGTCCCTATTTTTTCAAACTTTATGTTATTATTAGAAAAAAGCTTTTCAATCTCTTCTTTTGCATGAATAATAATACCATGATTTTCACTAAATAATAATTCTAGGATATCAACATCCTTTGATAAATTAATATTAAGTCCATAGTTATCTGATGCTAAACACATTTCAAGTAATGTAACTATCATTCCACCTGAGCTTATATCATGACCAGAGTAAACTGTATTTTCTTTTATACATTTTTGAATAGTATTAAAAGCTAATTGAAAGTATCCTGAATCTTTTATATCAGGTGCATGTTTACCAATTTTATTTTGTGATTGGTATAGTGCTGAGCCTCCAAGACTATATTTATCAGAAGAAAAGTCAATTTTATATATATATCCACCTTCTACATGTAAGTAGGGTTGAATGATTTTATTAATTTCCTCTGTGTGACCTACAGCAGATATTATAACAGTTCCAGGTGATAAAACATCTTTATCAGCGTATTTTTGTTTCATTGACATGGAGTCTTTGCCCGTTGGAATATTTATTCCTAAATCGATTGAAAATTCAGAACAAGCTTTAACAGCCTGATATAACCTATGGTTTTCAGAATCATTATTAGCAGGCCACATCCAATTAGCTGATAAGGAAATTGATTTTAAATTATCCTTCAGAGGAACAAATAAGATGTTAGTTAGTGCTTCAGCTATTGAACTTCTTGAACCTTTTGAAGGATCAATTAAACTTATTATGGGTGAATGACCAATTGATGTTGCTATTCCATTTTTACCATTATAATCTAAACTCATTACACCACAATTATTTAGTGGAACTTGGAATGGACCAGTACATTGTTGTAGTGCAACTCTTCCAGTTACACATCTATCAACTTTATTTGTTAACCAATCTTTACATGCAACTGATTCCAGAGATAAAACATCATCCAAATATGAATAAACTTTTTTAGAATCTAATTCAGGTTCAGAATATGAAAAATCTGAAATAGTATCTTTTAAAATTGTTTTTGGTGAATTACCAAAAAAATCTGATAATTCTAGGTCAATTGAAGTCTCATTTTTTAAATCTGATTTAACTAAAAACCTTCCATTTTCAATTACCTTACCTACTTTATATATAGGCGCTCTTTCTCTTTCACAAATTTGTTTTAACTTATTGAAGTCTTTTTCAGCTATTACTAATCCCATTCTTTCTTGAGACTCATTTCCAATAATTTCTTTTGAGGAAAGTGTTTTGTCTCCAATTGGTAATTTGTCAACTTCTAATATTCCACCAACATCCTCTACAAGCTCAGAAATACAATTTAAATGTCCCCCAGCTCCATGATCGTGAATTGATTTAATAAAATTATTGTCAGATTCAACTATTGATCTAATAACATTTGCTACTCTTTTTTGCATTTCTGGATTTGATCTTTGAACAGCATTTAGTTCAATTCCAGAAGCATACTCACCTGTATCAGTTGAGGATACAGCAGCACCTCCCATACCTATTCTATAATTATCACCTCCTAAAACAATAATTAAATCACCATCATCAATTTTTTTCTTTTTAGAATGTTCTAATTTTCCATATCCAATTCCACCTGCCAACATTATTACTTTATCAAATCCTAAAAGTTTATTTCCTTCTTTATGTTCAAAGGTTAATAATGAACCAGATATTAACGGTTGGCCAAATTTATTTCCAAAATCTGATGCTCCATTAGATGCTTTGATTAAGATATCAATTGGCTTTTGATAAAGCCATTTTCTTTCTTCAAAACCAAACTTAGAATTATTAAATCTTGGATATGGAGTCATGTATACTGCAGTTCCTGCAAGAGGAATTGATCCTTGTCCACCGGCTAATCTATCCCTTATTTCTCCTCCAGATCCTGTCGCTGCACCACTAAAAGGTTCTACAGTAGTTGGAAAATTATGAGTTTCAGCTTTAATTGAGATTACTGATTCAAAGGTTGAGTCTTTATAAATTGATGGTTTTTCTGACAGAGTAGGCGAAAATTGTTGAACTTTTGGTCCCTGAATAAAAGCAACATTATCTTTATAAGCAGAAACTACACTGTTTTTATTAAGTTTAGTAGTTTGCTTAATCATTTGAAAAAGAGATTTCTCTTTTTTAATGTTGTTTATAATGAATGTTCCATTGAATATTTTGTGCCGACAATGCTCTGAGTTAACTTGTGAAAAACCAAATACTTCAGAATCGGTTAAATTTCTATTAATTTTTTTTGATAAATTTTCTAGATATACAATTTCATCATCACTNAGNGCAAGACCTTCCTTTTTATTGTATTCATTAATATTTGTTATCTCAATTGAATCTTCAGGCTCAATTTTAACTGTAAAAATATTTTGATCTAATTTTTGATATAGTTCATTGGTCATCTGATCAAAAGAATTTTTATTGTTAAAAAAAATAAATTCTTCAATTCTTTTAATTCCACTAATACCCATGTTTTGAGTAATCTCAACAGCATTTGTGCTCCATGGCGTTGTCATGTTAGACCTCGGNCCAACATATTTAGATTCAATTATTTTACTGGAAATATAANCTGACCCTGAAAAAAGCCATTCNAGTTTTTTNTGGGTTTCGGGGGAAAGTGCTCCTTCNGATTCGACGGCATATACNTGTGAGTTGTCTTTTGTNAAAAAAGATATCATTTTCTAAAAACAAATTTATATTAATTTGTCAAGTAAATTTTGATAGAANATTAAATATTAATAAAATTTATTAACACTTCTTTTTAAGCTTTGCCAAATAAAATCCATCATAACCCGAATCATGTGGGCTTATTTTTTTTTCTTCAATAATTTTAAAGTTTTTTCCAAATTCATTGTTCAAGAACAAAGCAATTTGTTTTTCATTTTCAGATGGAAAAATTGAGCATGTAACATATACCATTATACCATTATCACTTACGAGCTTACTGTAATTATTTAAAATATTGATTTGATTATTCAATATTCGATTAAAATCCTTTCGATTTAACTTCCATTTTGAATCAGGATTTCGTCTAATAACTCCAAATCCTGAACACGGCACATCAATTAAAACTCTATCAAATTTTTCTTTATTCTTTTTTATAAACTTATTGTCAATAATCTTTGTAGTAATATTGTGAATTCCATTTCTTCTAGCTCTTTTTTTTAGCTCTTTTAGTTTAAATTCATGAATATCTGTTGCAATTATATTTCCTTTGTTATTAAGTAAACTTGCAATGTGGAGAGCTTTACCACCTGCACCAGCACATGCATCTAAAATTTTATGCTTTGTATTAACATCTAAAAATTCAGCTACAAGTTGTGATGATGCATCTTGTAACTCAAAAAAACCTAATTTAAATTCAATGGTTTTAAAAATATTTACTCTTTTTATGACTTTTAATGCATTTGGGCGATCTGGAATTTCTTCGCAATGAATATTTTGGTTATATAGTTTTTTAATAAGATTTTTTTTGGTTGTTTTTAATGTATTAACTCTTAGAACTAAATCAGCTTTATTATTCATTGAGCTTATCTCTTTTTCCCATTTTTTTTCACCTATTTCCTCAATTGCCAATTCGTCGATCCAATCTGGAATACTTTCTCTGTAAACTCTTTTCTTTTCAAGTATATTTTTAGCCTTGTTTATTTCTTCTTTATTGAATACCCATAATTTTTCAAAATTTGTCTTACTGTCTATATTAAAGTAAATCCAGAGAGAAATAATTTTCCATATATTTTTTTTTGTATAACTGTAATTCGAATTAGAAAGCTTATCATAAAGTCTTAAGTATCTAATTATATCATAAGTTGCTTCAGCTACAAAACTTCTGTCTCTTGAGCCCCACTTTTTACTTTTCTTGAATATTAGCTCTATAGATTTGTGAGCATAATACTTATTGTTTAATGTATTATTTAAACAATCAAAAAGACCATGTAGTAGATTGTAATGGAGTTTCAATTAGAGATAATTTTCTTAAAAATAAACTAATTATTATTTCCTCTAATCTTATTTATCATTGTAATTCTAAAATCTTCTTCAATTCTTGGAAGTCTCAAAACTTTATCAACAGAAATTATCTTTGATAGTTCTTGCATCATACCCTCTCTTATATCAAGCTCATCTCTTTTAATATCATACATCTTTTTAATTAGAGCATTACACTCATCAGAATCAGCTGAGTCATTTTTATAAAGATCTCTTTTTATTTTTCTGTAAGACATCATCTTATTATAGATTTTTTCTTGAGTTTCGAAATAGATTGAGGTAAATTTTTCTTCACTATTGGGTTCTAAATTTAATTTTTCAAGAAGGAAAAGTTTTTGAGCTGCTCTATATTGTTCTTTTGACATTCTCTCTCTTTCTTGTGAGAAAGAAAACATAAAGAGAAAAACAAATAAAAAAGTGATAAAATTTTTCATAGTATCATTCTAAAATTAATAAATCATCTTGATAAGTCATCGTCGAAATTAAATAATCATAACTTTTGGAATTATCAATCATATCATTGGCACTGATATCATCAGAGTATAATGAATTATATATATCATAATCACTAAATATCAATAGATTCTCATCAAATGAATCTGGCTGATCTGGTTTGATAAACATATTGTATGATAAAAACAGAAAAATTAAAGATGCAGCTGCAGTGCTGATTACACGAATTCTAAAAACACTTTTATTTTTATTATTTATTTTAGATAAAGTTAATTTATTAAAATAGCCCTCAGGAACAATAAAGTTTTCCTTAATGCCAGAATTTAAATAGATTTTTTTATTGAAATCACTAAAATAATTTTCTGGTACTCTAAAATTTTCTTTTTTATTTAGTTTTTTCATTTAATATATTGACAATGATTTTATTAAAAGGTTTGATTTGATTTTAGTTCTTTTATAATTTTTTGCTTAGCAAGATGAAATGATGCTTTAAGAGCGCCAGTTGTCACTCCAAGAATTTCAGAAATTTCTCTAAATTTCAATTCTTGAAAATATTTCATTTGAAAAACAATTTTCTGTTGTTTAGGTAATCTTGATATTATGCCCTGTAATTTTAATTCAACCACATCACCATCAAAATAAGGATCTTCTCTTAAGTTATTAACCATAGTATTCATCATGATTTCAGATGAATAAAAATATTTTTTTTCTTTTAGTTTTAAAAAGTTTATAGATTCATTATATGCAATTCTGTAAATCCAAGTACTAAGTTTACTTTCACCTTTAAAACCTTTGATTCCACGAAATACTTTAATGAAAACATTTTGAAGAATATCATCAGTATCATCATGATTTAAAACAATTCTTCTTATTTGAAAATATACTTTTTCTTTATACTTATCGAGTAAAATTTCAAAAGCTTTATTTTGTTTAAAAGGATCTTTTAGGTCTTTAATTAATTTACTTTCAAAATCTTTCAAAGAAATACTTTTTGATTTTGACATAATAAAATTGGTTTAGTTTAATTAAATGACTGTAATTTAATAAGCTTGGAATAATATCCATTTTTATTAATTAGTTCATCATGATTTCCACTCTCCACAATTTTACCGCTATCTAAAACGATGATTTTATCAGAATTTTTGATAGTTGATAATCGGTGAGCTATAACAATTGAAGTTTTATTCTTCATCAATTTCTCTAAAGCGTCCTGAACTAACTTTTCAGACTCTGAGTCTAGAGATGATGTTGCTTCATCTAAAATAAGTATAGGTGAGTTTGATATAACGGCTCTTGAAATGGCAATTCTTTGCTTTTGTCNACCAGAAAGATTAGANCCATTATCCCCAACATTATATTTATATTTTTCTTCATATTCATTAATAAATTCATAAGCATTTGCAATTTTTGAAGCCTCTATTAATTTATGTTGACCCTGATTTTGGTTGCCTAAAAGAATATTCTCTTCAATTGATGCGTTAAAAAGAATAGATTCTTGAGTAACAATACTAATTAGGTTTCTTAATTTTTTTAGAGACAAGCTTTTTATGCTTTTNCCATCTATCAAAATATCTCCATTGTTAAGTTCATAAAATCTAGGGAGTAAGTTAATTAGTGTAGATTTTNCACTTCCCGATGCACCAACAATCGCAACCATTTCACCTTTTTTAACTTTAAAGTTTATTTTATTTAAAACATAATTCTCATCATATTTAAAATCAACGTCTTGAAATTCAATCTCTTTTTTGAATTCTTCCACATCAAAATNTTTATCATTTTCTTNATANTCACTNTGCATATCTATAATTTCAAATACTCTTTCTGCTGCTGCATTACCTTTTTTTAATGAATAAAAAGCTTTGCTTANAGATTTNGCTGGTGTTAAAACACCATAAGCCAGTCCCATATAAGTAATAAAAGCAGCAGGTTTTAATTCCATTTCAATCAGTACTAATTTTCCACCATACCACAAAAGAACTCCAATGACTAAAATACCCAGAAATTCACTTAAAGGAGCTGCAATATTTTGTCTGTTAATTAATTTATTTGAAAAATTTAAATACTTGGTATTNGTTTTATCAAATTTNTTTACAAAGAAATTCTCAGATAAAAAGGTCTTGATTATTTTTATNCCATTAATTGTCTCTTCAGTGATTGACATTAGTTCTGCTTGTTCTTTTTGAACAACTAAAGATTTTCTCTTTAAGCTTTTACCTATGTAAGAAATAATAAATCCAGAAACTGGAATAAAAAACAAAACAAAAAATGTAAGCTTAGAACTAATAATAAACATTGCACTCAGAGTAAATAAAATAGTTAGTGGATCTCTAATTAAAATCTCTATAATTGATAAAAATGAATTTTGTAACTCCATAACATNAGATGACATTCTTGCAATTAAATCTCCTTTTTTGTTTTTTGAAAAATAATCGATCGGTAATACTATTATTTTGTTATAAATACTTTCTTTCAAGTCTTTTATAACTCTNTTNCTAATTATAGTTGAAAAAAATAAAGCAAAATAACTTGCGACATTTTTTAAGAAGAACAACACTATGACAATTCCAACCACAAAAAGAATAGCTTTTTGATTGTCATTTCCTGAGTAAGAACTAACCTGAAAATTAAGCCAATTTTCAATAAAATTTCCAAGACTCTCAGATTTTGCTAATATAGGTTTAACTGTAATTTTTTTTGAACCATTGAATAATACTTCAAGCATTGGCATTAATGATAAAAATGCTACAGCGCTAAAGAAAGCATACAAAATACTAAAGAATACATTAAGAATAAATTCTTTTTTATAACCTAAAACATGNCTTAAGACTCTTTTAAAATACATTTTAATATTTAGTAAAATTTTCTGTTAGTTTGTCTAATTTATTGTCTAATTCAATATTTTTTAATTCAAATTCATTTTTGCTNCCTAATTTTGTATTTACACTAAAGTAATACTTTATTTTAGGTTCTGTTCCACTAGGCCTGACAGCAACTCTATATCCTTTATTCGATTCAAAAATTATCATATTAGTTTTTGGTAATTTAATTTCAGATTTTGATCCACTTGTTACATTAATTTTAGTTGAGGACGCATAGTCTTCTACAAATTTTATNTCATCATCTAATAATTTTTTTGGTGGATTCACTTTAAATCCATTAATGATTTTATTTATTTCATCAGCTCCTTTTTTACCTTCTTTTTTAAGTGTGAANAGTCTTTCTTTATAAAAACCATATTTAATATAGCATTCTATTAGTCTATTATAAAAACTACTGTTTTGAGATTTTAATTCAGAACAAATTTCACATGCTAATAAAGAAGAAGTAATTGCATCTTTGTCNCGAACAAAATCTCCAATTAGATATCCAAAACTTTCTTCACCACCACCAATAAATTTCATCTCTGGATAGTCATTAATCATTTTTCCAATCCATTTAAATCCTGTAAGAGATTTAAAAAATTTAATATNATTCAATTCAGATATTTTATCCATCATNGGAGTTGAAACTACAGTAGATGCAATNAATTTATCATNTAGTTTATTNTCTTTACTCAATAAATAATCTGTCATAACAACCATNGCTTGGTTACCGTTAATTAAAACATATTCATTGTTGTTATTTTTTACAGCTATACCAAACCTGTCGGCATCTGGATCTGTCCCAATAATTATATCGGAATCATATTTTTTACCTAAAATAATAGCTTGTTCTAACGCGTTTATATCTTCAGGATTTGATGAGTTTACATTCGTAAAATTACCATCAGGAATCATTTGATCTNCAACTAATTTAACATCTGAATANCCAGAGGATTTAAGNATCTCTGGAATTAGTTTAAATGATGTTCCGTGAAGTGCAGTAAAAACAACTTTTAATTTTGATCTGTCAGAATTTCCAATTCTAGCTGTTTTGATACTTAATTTTTTAAATTNTTCTTCAATATTTTCATCAAGAATTTTTATTAAATCATTTTTTGGAGAAAATTTAATACTTGAGTAATCAGTCTTATTAATTTTTTCAATTATTTCTTTGTCCATCGGAGGAACTATTTGACCTCCATCCTCCCAATAGACTTTGTAACCATTGTATTCAGGNGGGTTGTGGGATGCTGTTANTACAATTCCACAAATACAATNTAATTGACGAACAGCATAAGATATTAGTGGAGTAGGTTTTAAAGAATCAAAAATAAATACTTTTATATTGTTTGCTGAAAAAATATTGGCAACTTCTAAGGATAGCTCTCTACTATTATTTCGACAATCATGNCCTATAACAACCGAACTTTTCTCTCTTTTTAAATTGATAATATCAGAGATAGCTTGTGTGTTTTTACCAAAAGTGTATTTATTAACTCTATTTGGACCTACGCCCATTATTCCTCTCATTCCACCTGTTCCAAACTCTAAGTCTTTATAAAAAGAATCATTGAAATTTTCAATGTTATTTAATTTAAGTTTTATGGTTTCTTCTTTTGTGTCCTTGTCAAATGGACTTTCTGACCAGACTTTAAAATTCTGGTTAATTTTTTCACTCATCTAAATTTATCTTTTCTTTAATTTTATAATTGTCAAGTTTTTTATTTCTAAGTATGATTTCCCCTAAAAAGCCAGCCAGAAAAAATTGAGATCCAATGATCATTGAAGCAAGTGCAATGTAAAATTCTGGTCTTTCTGTAATTAATCTTGAAGTTGTATTTATAAAAAGTTTATCAATTCCCAAGTAGATTGAGAAAATTAATCCCGTAACTAAAATAAAGGTTCCAAATAGTCCAAAGAAATGCATAGGTCTTTTTCCAAATCTTTCGATGAAAGACAGGGTTATTAAATCAAGAAAACCTTTTATAAATCTATCAGCTCCATATTTTGTTTTACCGTGTTTTCTTGGATGGTGAAGAACTATTTTTTCGCCGATTTTATTGAACCCTGAATTTTTAGCTAAAACTGGTATGTATCTGTGCATGCCACTAGTTAATTTAATTTCTTTTATCACATCTGATTTATATGCCTTAATTCCACAGTTAAAATCATTTAACTTAATACCTGAAGATAACCTAGCGGCCCAGTTGAATAGCTTGGATGGTAAATTTTTAAATATTACAGAATCATATCTTTTTTTCTTCCATCCAGAAACTATATGGTAATCTTCATTAATTAATACATTGTAAAGTTGTAAAATCTCATTTGGATCATCTTGTAAATCAGCATCCATAGTTACAACTACTTCACCTCTGGTTGATTTAAATCCAGCAGAAAGTGCCATAGATTTACCATAGTTTGTTAAAAATCTAATTGCTCTAGTATTATGAACTCTTTTTGTAACATCTTTAATAATGTTCCAAGAATTGTCAGAACTTCCATCATCAATAAATATAATTTCATAATTCAATGATGAATTAGAAAGAGAAGAAACTATTTTTGAATGTAATTCGTCAATATATTCATCTTCATTATAAAGCGGTATAACTATCGATAAATCCATCATTTAATTTTGGTAAAGTTAGTAAGATAATATCTATTAGTTTTAATTATTGCATAATTATAAAAAAAAGCTAAATTTGCATCCGTTATTATATAAATGAAAAAAGGTATACATCCAGAAAATTACAGATTAGTTGCTTTTAAAGACATGTCAAATAATGATGTTTTTATAACTAAGTCTGCAGTTGAAACTAAAGATTCAATCTCAGTAGACGGTATTGATTATCCTCTTGTTAAATTAGAGATATCAAGAACATCGCACCCTTATTATACTGGAAAAACTAAACTTGTTGATACAGCTGGTAGAATTGACAAGTTTAAAAATAGATATGCCAATGTTTCATTAAAATCAAAGCAATCTCCAGTAGAAGAGGCTCCAGTTGCAGAGGAAGCTCCAGTAGAAGAGGCTCCAGTTGCAGAGGAAGCTCCAGTAGAA
>NZOB01000048.1 GCA_002693085.1 Flavobacteriaceae bacterium
ACGGGGATTCGAACCCCGGCGACAGTTACCCGTCGACAGATTAGCAATCTGCTCCATTACCACTCTGGCACCTCTCCAAAATGAGTTCAAATTTAAGTTTTCAATTCAATTTGAAAAAATATAATTAGATGTTTTTTGTTAGTTTTTTAATAAACTTATTCTCACTGTAAAAAACCTTTCCAATAACCTTGATTGCAGTATACATTGGGATAGCTATTATCATTCCGCTGATTCCAAATAAAAAACCGCCAACTAGAATAATAATAAAAATTTCTAATGGATGAGATTTTACTGAATTTGAAAAAATATACGGCTGACTAAAGAAATTATCAATTAGTTGAGCAATAATATAACCAATACCAATATAAATGGTTTTAGGAACAATCACAGAACTAAAATCAAGCCCCAAGTTACTTGTCATCGTTAGAAATGTCATTAATACTAGTCCTATAATTGGTCCGATGTAAGGAATTAAATTTAATAATGCACATAAAAATGCAATTACAACAGCATCTTCTACTTTGAAAATTAAAAGTAGTATTGTGTAAAAAACAAAAAGTATAGAAATTTGAATTATTAATCCTCTAAAATATCTTGATAGTAAGTTTTTTATTTCTGAAACTGATTTATTAGCTCTTTTTTGAACTTTTGAAGGAAATAGTAATATAACCCACTTTTCAATTTTTATGCTATCTCTTAGAAAGAAAAAAGTAATAAATAATACAGAAAGCACACCCATTGTAAAAGATCCAAGAACACTCCCTATAGAATTTAGAATTTGGGGAATTGTTTCAATACTTGCTTTCGATAAAGTATTAAAATCTATTAATGTATTGTCAAAATCTATATTATAACTAGATAAGTAAGAACTTAATTCATCAAATAGTGCATTAACTTTTATTTCAAAATTATTAACGTTCAATAATGAGAGATTTTTACCCTGTTCTAAAACTATTGGAATAAGTAATGATATAATACCTATAAAAATCATTATTATAAGTAGTAAAGTAAAAATGGAGGATAATGTATGGTTAAGTTTTAATTTTTCATTAACAAAATCAAAAACAGGTCTGAAAATTAATGATAGAATGGAGGCAATTATAATATATGCAATTACAACTTTTACTTGACTAACGATATATAACACTAACCCAATTCCAGAAAGGTATAAAAGAGTTTTTAAAATTGTAGATGTATAATCAACCTTATTCACAAGACAAATATATCACTTAATCATAGAAAATGCAGCACATGAGTATATTCCAGCAGTTTCTGCTCGAAGTCTGTTTTTTCCTAGAGAAACTAATTTAAAATCATGATTTATTGCATTTTCAATTTCATTTTTTGTAAAATCTCCCTCTGGACCAATCATAATTAAATTTTTTTGGTTTTTTGAGAATGATTCAAATAATTTATTTTTTTCAACTTCTTCACATGTTGCCAATAGTTTAACTTTTTCATCGCGTGCTTTCATAAAACTATTAAAGTCTTGCATTTTGTTAAATTGGGGAAGTTTAAATTTATAAGATTGCTTCATTGCTGAAATTAATATTCTAATACATCTGTCAAAATTTAAATTTTTTTTGACTGTCCTCTCGCAAATAATGGGACTTATTTCGCTGACTCCAATTTCAGTGGCTTTCTCTAAAAAATTTTCAAATCTACTTGGAGATTTTAAGACTGAAATTGCAATGTGTAAATTCTCATTATTATTAACTCTGTCAAAATTCAATACTCTAAAATTGCATTTTTTGCTACTAGATTTTTCTAAAATTGTATTGAATTTTAAACCATTTCCATTTGTGAAAGTTAAGTAATCACCTTCCTTTTTTCTAAGAGATTTTAGAATGTGTTTTGATTCCTCGGGCTCTAAAGAAAACTCATTAATGTTTTCTGATAAATCTTGTTTNAAAAATAGCTCACTCATATATCATATCTTGCTTTGGATTCAANATTATAGTTGGTAAATTTTTTTGCNTTATACTTTAAATATCCAACAATTGCTATCATTGCAGCATTATCTGTTGTATATTCTATTTTAGGAAAAAATAATTTNAATTTTTTTAATTCTCTGTTTGCAGATTCNCGAATTCTTGAATTTGCAGAAACACCTCCACCAAAAACAATATTTTTTATTCCNGTATNCTTGCNTGCTTGTATGATTTTATCTACTAATATTTTAGTAATTGTTTCTTGTAAAGAAGAACATAAATTTTCTTTTTCTTCCTCAATAAATAATTTATCACTTGAACTTTTATCTTCTATAAATCGCTTAAAATTTGTTTTTAGACCACTAAAACTAAAGTCTAAGCCTGAAACTTTTGGTATACTAAATTTAAACTTTGTTGGATTTCCATTTCTTGCANATTCATCTATTTTTGGNCCNGCAGGATAATTTAATCCCATCATTTTTCCACATTTGTCATATGCTTCACCAATTGAATCATCTAATGTTTCTCCAATGATTTCCATTTCAAAATAATCTTTACATAATACTATTTGAGTATGGCCTCCNGAAATATTTACACCTAAAAAAGGAAAATTAGTTTTGTTTTCTGAATTATCTTTAATGAAATGAGCTAATAGATGAGCCTGCATATGATTAACTTCAATCAATGGGATANTTAATGAAAGTGAAAGTGATTTTGCAAAAGATGAACCAACCAATAAAGACCCAAGTAATCCCGGTCCTCTAGTATATGCTATGGCATCTAGATCTTTTTTGTCGATATTTGCTTCTGNTAGAGCTCTATCAACAACAGGAATTATNTTTTTCTGATGCGCNCGAGATGCTAGCTCAGGAACAACACCACCATATTTTTGGTGAACTTCTTGGTTTGCAATAATATTTGATAGAATTTTAGTGTCAGATATTACTGCAGCAGATGTTTCATCACAAGAAGATTCAATGCCAAGAATATTTATAGGCATATTTTTTGTTTTTTTGTAAATATAAAATATATCATATCAAAAAGAGAAGTACCATATATAAAAAACATAAATTTAAATTAATAGGAATTTTCTTGTTTGTTNTTCTGTCTGTNTTTATCATATATATTGAAAATAACATTCAATCAATAATATCTAATAAGTTTTCTGANAATAAATCCTANAACTTAAGTATAGATGATGTGGATTTTAGTCTTAGCGGAAAGTTTGCCCTAAAAAACTTTTTAATACTTAACAAAAATAATGACTCTATTATTTACTCAGAAATACTTTCAGTTGATCCAATAAGTTTATCAAAAGCAATTTATGAAGAGGATTATAACTTTAGAAACATAAATTTTATAGATGGATTTGTAAATGTTAAGTATCTATTNGGATCATCAAATTTAAATACTGATTTAAAAATCAATGATTCATTAATTTTTCCTTCACAAAACACATTTATTAATAATATAGAATTAAAGAATTTTAAAATAAGAGATGACAATAAAGTTATTATTGATTTATTTAATATTGATATAGAAGATCTAGAAGTTTCTAATAATAATTTTAATCTTAATATAAATGATATCAACTTTAAATATGGGGATTTTTCAATTTCAAAATTAAATTCTAATGTCTCATATAAAAATGATACTCTTTCGTTCAATGACTTTAATTTAAATTTAAATAATTCAAACTTTAATGGTGGATTTAACATATTAGATCCGTTTGGTACTAATGATTTTAAAATATCTGGTTTTTTTGAAGAATCTATAGTTAATACATCAGATTTCATCTCAAATTCAAATCCTAAACTTTTTGATGTTCAATCCAATTTTTTAGTGGAAAATAATAAAGTGATTATTAATAATATTCAAATTTCTAATAATGAAAATTACTTACAATCCTCTGTTGTTCTCTCTGATTTTGTAGATAATACTCCAAAATTAATTCAAATTTCATTTGATGAGTTTAATTCATCTTCACTTGAACTTGAAAGCATTTTTCCAAATATTTTTGGTTCAATTCTTCCTTCATCTTTAAAATCAATTGGTTTATTTAAACTAAAAGGAGATTTATATTACACAGATGCGATGATTCAGTCATCATTTGATTTATCTACTAAAGACGGTAATGTTTTTTCTAACCTTCAACTTTCTGATTTTACTTTAATTGATAATGCAAAATATAATGGAGATTTTAAAGGATCAGATATTAATTTATCGAAGATTATTGGGCTTCCATTTTTAGGTAAATCCAATTTTGATTTTTCAATTAATGGTAGAGGTTTTACTCAAGAATTTTTAAATACGTCAATTGAGGGTAATATTTTCGATGTAGATATTAATGATTATAAATATGAGGATATCATTATTTCTGGAAACGTTAATAATAAAATATTTGATGGATATCTTTCAGTAAATGATGAAAATTTAGAAATGGATTTTTCAGGATTAGTAAATTTTACTGATGATATTATTGATTTTGATTTTACTACAAATATTGAAAAGTCAAATTTATTTCAATTAAAATTATCTAAACTAACAAACACAAGTCTTTCAGGATTAATAGTGACAAAATTAAGAGGTAATGATTTTGAAAACTTAATAGGTGATGTAAGTTTTTCTAATTTTAAATATCAAACTGATGAAATTGAATATAATTTTGAGG
Organism: Flavobacteriaceae bacterium; assembly: GCA_002693085.1. The sequence continues at coordinate 4,603 of NZOB01000048.1, forward strand.
AATTAATTGCTCAAAGTAGAATCAATAATGATAAAAGATTCTTTAATATAATTTCTGAAGATGTGGTTGACGGTATTATTATTGGAGGGTTGGATTCTTTCGACTTATTAAAAACGATTTCTAATGGATATTTGTCAAAATACTCTAATTATAGTTCAGTTGATTTAAATGATGAAGTTGTTTTCAACTTAAATGTTAAATCTAAAATTGCCAAGGTTATTAGTTCAGATTTTAACATTGATGATAACACCTTTCTTAGTGGAAGAATCTCTAATGATATTTTTGAATTAAGCTTATCTAGTCCATTAATTTCAAGTTCTAATTTTGAATTAAAAGATGTCAATTTCTCGTTCAAAGAGAATGAAGGTAATTTAAAAGTTAATAAACTTAATTCTGAAATTTTCTCAGGGAACAATTTGAATATGAGTTCTGAATTTAAAGATGACAAAACCTTTTTTGAAATTAACTATAATTCTGAAGTTTTAAATGTTTTTAAGTTTGATCACACAATCTCTGATGATCTAAAATCTGTTTTTAACATTAATGATATAGTATTAAATTATAATAATTCAGTTTGGTATTTAGATAAACTAGACTTAGAAAATAATAATGTATTTGTTTACGGTGAAGATTACAAAGAACTTAAATCAGTTAAATTAGTTTCTGGTAATCAAATTATTGAATTTAATTTTTTAGACAATAACATAGATTTCGATTTTAATTCAACTTTTCAAAATGTCAATTTTGAATCATTGATTCCTAAACCTAAAAATATATTATACCAAGGATTGGTAAATGGATATATTAACCTCAACAAAAAAGATAAAATTTATCAAGGAAACTCAAATTTATCAATCAAAAACTTCTCAGCTAATGGAGATGTTCTGGGTAATGCGTTTTTAAAAATTTACCCTTCAAATAAATTAGATAATTACAATCTTTTATTCAATATAAACGATTCCAGNTATGATATCTTTAAGCTTGAAGGTAATTTTGAAATTGCCAGCAACGACTTTCCTATTGATTTAGAATTAAAAACAGAAAAATTTAAACTAAATCCATTTTCAGCTATTGGTGAAAATGTTTTACAAAATTTTCAAGGATATTTTAACTCTAATATTTTAATAGGAGGAACTTTTTATGATCCGGTAGTTAAAGGGTTTATAAAAACTGATAATACTAGTTTTACAGTTCCTTATTTAGGAATTCGTTATGGTTTTAAAGATAANCCCTCATTTAAGGTTGACAATGAGAAAATAATAATTGACAATTTTATTATTGAAGATAAAAAAATGAAAACCTTCGGNTTTATGAATGGTCAATTATCACATAATAGNTTAAAAGATTGGTTTCTTGACTTTACAATNAAATCGGATAATCTTTATGCTATAAATACAAATGCTCAACAAAATCCTGTCTACTATGGAACAGGAATGTTTAATGGCTTAGCAAAGTTTTATGGACCTGGAAAAGATCTTGATATTGATATTATTGGAGAAACAAATAGTGGAACTCAAATTTCTGTTCCTATTAAGTATGGTGATGGAGTAGGGGATTTAACATTTTTAAAGTTTGANAATTCTGATATTCAAAATCAATTTCTGAATCAAGGTCTTGAAATATCAATGGAAATGATATTAAATAAAAATGCATTAATTAATATAATTTTTGATGAAAAAACCGGTAGNAGATTATCAGGATATGGAAATGGAACAATTAAAATATCATCTGATTACTCAGGATTGTTTAGTCTTTCAGGTGATTTTATAGCTGACAAAGGCGAATACTATTATAAGAATTTTGGATTTGTTGAAAGAGTTTTTCAAATCAATAAAGGAGCGAATATAATTTGGGATGGAGAACCATATAAAGGTGTTTTAAGTGCTTATGCTGAATATAGTGTCCCTGGAGGTGCAAATCCAGCTCCATTAATTCAAAATACAGCATTTAATAGGAAAATTCCAACTCTGGTAAAAATATCTCTGCAAGGTGAATTGTCAAACTTGTCTACACCAACATTTGATTTAATATTTCCAGAGACAAAAGGTGCAATTAAATCAGAACTTGATTATTATTTAAATGATTATGAAAAAAGACAAAGTCAGGCAATTTCTTTGATCACTCAAGGTACATTTATCGACGATTTTTCTTCATCTTTAATATCGTCACAAGCAATTACAAATAATTTATTTCAAAGAGCATCTGGAATAATTGATGAAATATTTACAAATCCTGATGATAAAATGAATATTGGAATTAATTATTCTCAAGGAGATAAATTTGCAGCATCCAGTTTGCTAAACAGAGATAGAATTGGCCTAACGCTGAACAGTGAAATTAGTGATAGAATTCTTATAAATGGAAAAATAGGTGTTCCAGTAAGTGGTACTGACGAAAATGTAATTTTAGGCAATGTCCAAATTGATTTTTTATTAAATGAATCAGGTAACTTAAGAGCACGAATTTTTAACAAAGAAAATGAATTCCAATTTTTTGGAGATGAGATTGGTTATACACAAGGAATTGGAATACAATATGATGTAGAATTTAATAGTTTCTCAGAGCTTTTAAAGAAGATTAAAAAAAATAATAAAAAGAATTAATATATTTAGTTACAATTTAACAACAACTTATTTATGGACACAACAATATCAAAAAAAATACTTTTTAATGCATCTTGTATTGCTCTAATTGTAACAGCAATGACTTTTGCTATCAGAGCAGGAATTTTAGTTGAATTAGGAAATGATTTTAATTTAAATAATACTCAGCTTGGTTGGATAAATTCCATGGCATTCTGGGGTTTTCCAGTAGCAACAATTTTTGGAGGACTTTTGTATAATTATTTTGGACCAAAAAAATTATTAGTTGCCGCTTTTCTTTCTCATTTAGTCGGCTTAGTTATGACTATTTATGCTGATGGTTTCACAACCCTATTAATTTCTTCGTTCTTAATTGGCTTTGCTAATGGTTCTGTTGAAGCAGCATGTAATCCATTAATAGCTGATATGTATTCTAATAACAGAACTACAATGTTAAATAAGTTTCACGTTTGGTTTCCTGGTGGTATTGTNATTGGAGCTTTAGCTACAAACTTTATGAATTCATTTGGGTTGGGGTGGCAGTTAAAAATTGCCATAATGATTTTGCCAACTTTAATATATGGTTACATGTTCTTTAAGGCATTATTTCCAAAGTCAGAGAATATTGANACAGATACATCAAATAATATTAAATCATTGTTTACTCCATTATTTATTTTTGTTGCTGTTTGTATGACTTTGACTGCTACTACAGAGCTTGGAACACAACAATGGTTACAACCCCTATTAGAAAAATCTGGTGCAAGTCCAATGCTTATACTTGCAATGGTAACTGGTATTATGGCAGTTGGTAGATATTTTGCAGGACCAATAGTTCACAAGTTAAATCCAATTGGTGTTTTGTTTATGTCTGCTATTGTTTCAACAGTCGCAATTTATATGATGTCTATCGTTGATGGAACAATGCTTTATGGGGCTTCAATCTTATTTGCTTTTGGAGTTTGTTATTTTTGGCCAACGATGATCGGCTTCGTTTCTGAATACATGCCAAAGACAGGTGCTTTAGGAATGTCTTTAGTAGGTGGTATGGGTATGTTTGCTACAGGAATATGGAATCCAATTATCGGTTCTTGGATTGATACGAATACTCAAACTGCTCTTGATTCTGGATTAACTCAAGATTTAGCTGAAATTGCTGCAGGAAAGGCCACACTAGGTAATATGACATACTTCCCTTTAATTTTAATTGTATTTTTTGGAATATTATTTTTAAATAGAAAAAACTTAGAAAAATTAAGAGTTAATGGCTAATAAAATAAAACTTGGTATCCTTGGTGGTGGTGAGGATTCTTTGATAGGAGTATTGCATAGAGTAGCATCTTCCATGCATGATAAATATGAGTTAATAGGTGGAGTGTTTAATCCAAAGCATTCTATTAGTTTAGATTTTGGTAAAAAACTTGGNCTTGANTCCAATAGAGTTTATTCAGATCTTGATTCCTTTATTGAAGGAGAAAGTAAACTAGATAAAAAAGATAGAATTGAAGTAGTTTCGGTTTTGACTCCAAATTTTCTCCACTATCCAATGGCAAAGAAATTATTGGAAAATGATTTTCATGTAATATGCGAAAAACCTTTGACTACAACATATGATGAAGCACTTGAATTAAGTAAAATAAAAAATTCCAAAAACCTTGTTTTTGCCGTCACCTATACATATACCGGATATCCTATGGTTAGACAAATGACTGATATGGTCAAAAATGGTGTCATAGGAAAAATTCAGAAAGTAGATGCTCAATATCTTCAGGGCTGGTTAAATCCCGTTGTTCATGAAAAAGAAAAAAGATTGTCAACCTGGAGACTTAACCCTAAAGTAAGTGGAATTAGCTGTTGTGTAGGTGATATTGGTACTCATGCTTTCAACATGGTAGAATTAGTAACAGGAATGAAAGTGAAAGAAATATTAGCTGACTTGAATACACTTTATTCAGACAATCCTATGGATGTAGATGCTAATATTTTAGTTCGTTTATCTAATGGTGCTCATGGAACTATAAGATCTAGTCAGATTGCAACAGGAGAGGAAAATAATTTAAGAATAAGTGTTTACGGTGATAAAGGGGGGTTAAAGTGGGAACAAGAAAACCCTAATTATCTCTATCACTTAACTGACGATCAACCTCTTAAAGTATTAAAGACTGCTCATGCTTATAATTCAGAGATTTCCAATTTATCTATCAAAATTCCACCTGGACATCCTGAAGGTATTTTTGATTCTATGGGTAACATTTATCATGGTGTAGCAAAAGCAATTAATAATGATAAGTTTTTTAAAGAAGAATTTCCTGGAATTGAAGACGGAGTCAGAGGAATGGATTTTATTGAAAAAGCAGTTCATTCAAGTAAATCTGGAAATATTTGGGTTAATTTAGATTAATTATTTACTCTTAATCTAAAAATTACCGTAATTTTGCATTTCAATTTTATGTTTTGAAAAATATTGGTGTTTTAACATCTGGAGGTGATTCACCTGGAATGAATTCAGCAATAAGAGCTGTAGCAAGAACTTGTGCACATTATGATATAAAGTGTACTGGGATTGTTAGAGGTTTTCAAGGATTAATCGAAAACAATACTAAAGTTTTATATACCAGATCTGTTAGAGGAATTATAAATAGAGGTGGAACTTTTCTATATTCTGCACGTTCTGATGAATTTAAAACCAAAGAAGGTAGAAAAGAAGCTTTCAAAACTATAAAAGAAAATGAAATCGATGGGCTGGTAGTGATTGGTGGTGACGGGTCCTTTACAGGTGGATTAATATTTATGGAAGAACATAATATTCCAGTTGTAGGTATCCCTGGAACGATTGATAATGATTTGTATGGTACTTCTCATACTCTTGGATATGATACTGCTTTGAATACTGCAACTGAAGCAATTGATAAAATAAGAGATACTGCAATATCTCACCATAGACTTTTTTTAGTTGAAGTAATGGGTAGAGACGCGGGCTTTATTGCCTTAAATACCGGACTTGCCATTGGTGCACAAGAAATTTTAATTCCTGAGGTTAATATGAGTATAGACAACTTGATAAATTCACTGAAGAGAAGTAAAAGTGCTGGAAAAACATCAACAATTATTGTTGTTGCAGAAGGTGATAAAACAGGAAACAATGTTTTTCAACTTGCAGATACAATAGAAAAAAAATTACCAAGATATGAAGTAAGAGTTTCTGTTTTAGGACATATGCAACGAGGTGGTAGTCCATCGTGTTTCGATAGAGTTCTTGGTACTCAAATGGGAATTACTGCCGTAGAATCTCTTATAAACAATGAAAAAGGAATTATGATTGGTATTAATAACGGTAAAATAAATAAAACAGAACTTTCTAAAGCAATAAAAGGAAAAACTAAAATTAATGAGGAATTGCTAAGAATGTCTAAAATAATGAATACATAAAAACAAAATATATGAGCAAAATTAAAATTGGAATTAATGGATTTGGTAGAATAGGTAGAATGGTGATGAGAGCGTCTCTTCAAAGAGATGATATTGAGGTTGTTGCCGTAAATGATCTTCTTGATTTAGATCACCTTGCATATTTACTAAAGTATGACTCAGTACATGGAAAATGTAATGCAGATATTTCAGTTAAGAATAATAATCTTGTAATTGATGGAAAAGAAATTATCATTTCAGCTGAGAGAGATCCAAAAAATATCAACTGGGGATCTAAAGGTGTTGATATTGTAGCTGAGTGTACTGGTATTTTTACAACCTTAGAAACAGCTCAATATCATATTGATGGAGGTGCACCAAAGGTTGTTATATCAGCTCCATCTAAAGATGCGCCAATGTATGTTATGGGTGTAAATCATGATGATGTTGATAAAAATGATTTAATAATTTCAAATGCTAGTTGTACTACAAATTGTCTTGCACCGTTAACTAAGGTTTTAAATGATAGTTTTGGTGTGGAGGAAGCATTAATGACTACAGTTCACGCTGTTACTGCTACACAATTTACAGTTGATGGCCCTTCAAAAAAAGATTATAGAGGTGGAAGAAGCTCATTACTTAATATTATTCCTGCTTCCACTGGTGCAGCAAAAGCCGTAACAAAAGTTATTCCTTCCCTCGAAGGAAAGATTACAGGAATGGCATTTAGAGTACCTACAGCTAATGTGTCTGTAGTTGACTTAACTGTCAAACTTGCAAAAGAAACTAGTTACGAAGAAGTAATGTCAACTCTTAAAAATGCATCTGAAAATGAACTTAAAAACATTTTAGGNTATACTGAAGAGGCAGTTGTTTCACAAGACTTTATCGGAGACAGTAGAACTTCAATCGTAGATGCTAAAGCAGGTATCCAGTTAAATTCAAAATTTTATAAAATCATTTCATGGTATGATAATGAAGCTGGTTACTCAAATAAATTATTAGATTTAGCTAAACATTTTTGTAGTTAATATATCATGAGACTTATTGTTGATAGTGGTTCTACCAAAACTGACTGGATTTGTTTAAATGATGAAGGTAATTTAGTTTTTGAAACTCAAACTTTAGGTCTAAACCCTCAAGTTCTAGATGAGCATATAATTGAGGAAAGAATTATAAATAACTATGATTTATATCAAAACAGAAAAAATATTAGTCATTTATTTTTTTATGGTGCTGGATGTGGTACTGAACCTCCAAAAAAACTAATAAAAAAGGTGTTTGAATCAATATTTGTTAAAGCAAATATTGATGTTAAAGAAGATACATATGCTGCCGTTTATTCTGCAGCTTCAAGAGGAGAAAAATCAATTGTATCTATTATTGGTACAGGATCTAATTGTACATATTTTGATGGTGAAAATATTCATCAGAAAATTACATCTTTAGGATATGTTTTAATGGATGATGCTAGTGGTAACTATTTTGGAAGACAATTGATNAGAGATTATTTTTTTAACAAAATGCCNTCTGATATTTTAAAGAAATTTTCAACCTCCTTNGATTTAGATCCTAATCTAGTAAAAGATAAATTATATAAAAAACCTAATCCTAATACATATTTAGCAACATTTGCAAAGTTTGTTGTTGAAAATAAGAACAATCTTTATTGTTCTGAATTAATTAAAAAGGGATTTAATTTATTTATTACAAACCAAATAGAGCANTTTCCAGATTGCAAGGAAATACCATTACATTTTATCGGCTCTATTTCATTTTATCTTAAAGATGAACTTGATGAATGTTTAAAAAATAGAGGAATGATTCTTGGTAATGTTTTGAAAAAACCAATTGAAGGTTTGGTTAATTACCATTTAAAATATTCTAGCTAGCAATCATATCAATTTCTACATTAGCATCTTTAGGTAGTCTACTAACTTCAACTGTTACTCTAGATGGAACGTAATCCTTGTTAAAAAAACTTCCATAAACTTCATTTACTTTAGAGAAATTATTCATATCAGATAGGTATATGGTTGACTTAATAACATTGCTAAAATCAAAACCAACCTCATTTAATATGGCTTTGAGATTATTCATTACCTGTATTGTTTCCTNTTCAATAGAANTATTTATCATNTCACCATTATTGGGATCTANTGCCACTTGNCCTGAAATAAATAATGTGTTATTTGTTANTATAGCTTGACTNTAAGGTCCAACTGGATCAGGAGCATTCTTTGTATATACTATTTCTTTCATTTAATTAAAATTAATTATTATTTATAATCTTTTATCTGGTTCCTTTCTTTTATCATATTTAAGATCACTTAAAAATCCACTTTTTATTCCAATAAAAAAATACCAAGATTCTCTTACACTAAAAGGAACCCAACTGAAATTCATTTTCCAGCTATCTAAATCTCTTTCAAATCTTAGTTGAGTATATGTAAATCCTTTATTTTTGAAATCAAATCCTGAAGANCCTCCTACTTTCCATTTTTTTGATAGCATTAAATTTCCAGAAAACATTAATGAGTTACTTCCAATATCCTTTTGCCCTCTATTATTTAGATAAGTTAAGGAGTGTGCAAGTCGNAGATCCCATCCAATTTTATTAATGTATTCTTTTATNTTTTTCTTTGACTTNTCATCATCTGAATCATTGTCATCAAAGGTGCTTCTAGTCAAATCTTGACTTTGCCCAAATAAATCATCTGATCTTCCTCCACCAGTTAGATTTTCACTATTTTCATTTTTAGAGTCTGAACCAAAGCTTTTGCTATCGATGGAGTAACTTAAATTTACATTAGCACTTGTCATTCTAACTAAACCTCCACCATTACTTATATTAAACTTATTTATTCTGATTCCGTTACTATTTATTGAATATGGGTCGAAAGTAGCTCCAATATTAACATTTAATTTATTTTCAAATATTGTAGTTCCTGCTGTCATTCTAATTGGACTAAGATTTAATGAATCAGCTGCTATATTATAACTAGTAGAGAAATTTAAGTTATTCAATATCTTTATTTTTTTTGATTCTGTAGCAAGGCTATCCTTGTCTCTAACTTTAGCCTCAATATTATTACTCACATTAATGCCAATATTACTTGAATAAACTTTTGAAGGTCTACCAAAGAAAGTGTCTTCAAATCTTGTATATTCTGCCGTATTTCCATTTGCATCAATTATGTATGTATCGTAATATTCTTCAAAGCTGGGTCTAATATTATAACTTACTGATGGCCTGATAACATGTCTAATGGATTCAATATTTTTACCCTCTTTAAAATTGAAAAGACCATAAATTGTTGTTCCAATGCTCATTCCAAAATTATATTGAGAATATCTATCAAAGCCTTTAATAGTTTCTTTTGAGCCTTGAGTGTTGTTTGTTATGTCATAATCATTTTTAAAAACCGTTGATCCTGTCCAAACTTCATCAAAATTTCCATTCATACTTACACTAAAATGTTTAAAAACCTTAAAATTAGTACTAATAGGTATTGAATGTTTCATCCCATATTTCGCATCATCAAACATATCTTTCTTTAAAAACAAAGAATCGGTTGTGTTAATTCGGTTTTCCCCTCTGAAAGTATATTGAAAATTTATGTTTTTTAAAATCCCTTTCTTTTGAGCATTCTTTTTTACAAATGGATATATTCTTTCAACATTTCCTTGAAATGTCGGTAAAATTAAATTTACATTCTTAGTTCTTGTATTTTGAGAATGTGAAGCGGTAAGTGATAAATTTACTGAGGGATATCCTCTAAATGTTTTGGAATATGAAATAGAGGAGTTTAATGTGTTGTTTAAAAAGTTTGGTGTGTTAATTTGATTTAAGGACTCTCTAAAATAGTTGCTGCTTCCTAAATTTACTGAAGCAGAAAATCTACTATTTGGATTCGCTTTAGAGTCTTGTGAATGCGACCATCTTATATTATAAATATCAGATTTTGAATATCCAGGTAATCCTCTTTCTCCATCAATTAAATTTTCAAATCTAAAACTTAATCTTCCTGAATAAGCATATCTTTTTTTATAGTTAGATTCAACTCTCATACCATAGCTCCCATTAGTATAGTAATCTCCCAGCAGAGTTAGATCAAAAAAATCACTGGGNGCAAAGTAATAACCTCCATTTTGAATAAAATATCCTCTATTGTTGTTCTGACCAATTGTAGGAAAAATAAATCCAGAATTTCTGTTTTCATTTAGAGGAAAGAAAGCAAATGGCAAGAAAATGGGAGTAGGAACATCATAAATATATAGATTGCTTGGACCTGCTATAATTTTATTTTTGGGAATAAATTTTCCAGAACGAATTCTGATATAATATTCTGGATCATCGATGTTCTTTGAAGTAGTTACTTTGGCTTCTTTTATAAAATAAATTGAGTCATTCTCCTTCTTTGTTGCCTCTGAAAAAACATTCATGTCGCTTTGTTCAGATCTTGAATTCCAAATTAAAGCTTTTTTAGTATCAAAATTATATCTCAATGAATCAGGGTTAACTTCATCCATACCCTGTTTGAAAATAGGTGTTTGTGTTACATTACCCAAAGAATCAATTATTCTTCCAGCTGATACAATATTATTTTCCCAATCAAATTCAATTATTCCTGCCCTTAGTTCTATATTCATATACTTCAGTTCAGCATTGTCATAGAGAAGAATTGTTTTCTTTTTATTATTTATTCTAATAAAGCCTTTAGCTTTTCGATTTACTTTATCAAGCAAAAACTTTTCTTTTTTGATGCTATCATTTTGTATGCTATCAATTTCTTTTTCTTGGGATGAAACAAAGAACGGCAATAAAAGAAGAATTATTAAACTTAATGTTTTGATAAAAAATATTCTATGATTGATTTTTATATGCAAATTGAAGAATGATTTTCCAAAATTAATGATAATTTTATAAGGTATGGCTTACAGCAATAATTATAACAGAATTCTAACATTTTTTCTTTTATTATTTTTTGCTTTTAGCTCTAATTCCCAAGAAAATAAATATACAATTGTAATTGATCCAGGTCATGGGGGTAAAGACCCTGGTAATACAGGGAATGGATATCTTGAAAAAAATATTGCTTTAAAAATAGCATTAGGTTTAGGTAAAGTCTTAGAGAAGAATAGCAATTATAATATCATATACACTAGAAAGGACGACAGATTTATTGATTTGTTTAAAAGAGCACAAATAGCAAATGATGCCAATGCTGATTTATTTATTTCTATTCATTGTGATGCACATAATTCTAATGCTTATGGGGCTGGTACTTTTGTTTTAGGTTTACATGCGAATGATAGAAATTTTCAAATTGCTAAAAAAGAGAATTCAGTAATATTTTTAGAGGATAATTATGAACAAAAATATGATGGATTTGATCCCAACAATCCTGAGTCAGTAATTAGCTTGGTTTTGATGCAAGAAGAATATCTTGATCAGAGTATTAACGCAGCAAACTTTATTCAACAATCTTTTGTCAGAAATTTAAATAGAAAAAATAGAAATGTAAAACAAGCTGGTTTTATAGTTTTAAAATATACTTACATGCCAAGTGTATTAGTTGAAACAGGTTTTTTAACAAATAAAAATGAAGGTAAATATTTAAATTCTTTAAAAGGTCAATCAGAAATGTCAATTGCAATAGCTGATGCAATTGATAGATATTTTTCTAATAAAAACAAAGAAGTTTCTAAATATGAAATTAATTCTAAAAGTGATATCAATAAAGAAGATCAGTATGTTTTTAAAATTAGAATTGGTGTAGGTTCAAAGTTAATACCTTTAAAAAGTTATAACTTCAATGGATTAAATAATCTCACATTTCAAAAGGAAAATGGATTATATAAATACTTTTACGAAAAGACATCCAATTATCAAACTGCTTTAAAAAACTTAGGAGTAGCAAAAGCAAAAGGGTACAAAGATTCATTTATTGTATTGTTCAAAAATGGATTAAAATATAGTTTGGATAAATATTTGAGTGAAATAGAAAAATAATCTTCGATAATTTTTAAATTTATAAAATCAAATGAATTTATCTAATGAAATAAAAACAGCAATTTTAGTTCTTTCAGGAATCGTCATGTTTATAATTGGATTCAGTTATTTAAAAAGTAATGATGTTTTTACTGCTGATAGAACTTTTTATGCGATTTATGATGATGTTGAAGGAGTTTCNAAGGGTACNCCTGTAACTATTAGTGGATTTAANGTTGGAAGTATTCAAGACATAGTCTTTTACAGAAATACTGAAAAGTTATTAGTAAAATTTAGAGTTGANAATAAAATAAATTTNTCAAAGAATAGTATTGCACAGATATATGANACTGGTCTTATCGGNGGTAAAGCCCTTGCAGTTATTTCNAAACCTGGAATACAAGCAAAATCAGGTGATACTTTAAATTCTGCTANAGCTCCAGGTTTAACAGAGTTGGTAAATGATAAACTTTCACCACTTCAAGAAAAAATTGAATCAACTTTTGTTAGTGCTGATTCTTTATTAATNTCAATAAACAANATTNTAGANCAAGAAACTCAAAATAATATTAAGCTAACTTTTGAGGATTTATCTAATACTATTGAAAACATAAAATTNTCTACTTCNAAAATTGAAAATTTATTGAATGATAATCAANCAAAAATTTCAAACACNATTAATAGTATAAATGAAACAACCTCTAATCTNTCAGAATTTTCAAATAGTTTTACTGACTTAGAGNTAATAATTNAAAACTTAAATCAATCCTCAGAAAATCTAAATTCAATTTTATCTGAAATATCTTCAGGNGATGGAACAGTCAATAAGTTAATTTACGATGATTCCATGATAAAATCTCTAAATGCTGCAAGTGAAAATATTAATCTATTACTTGAAGATTTAAGATTAAATCCTAAAAGATATGTTCATTTTTCTTTATTTGGGAAAAAAAATAAAGAGTATGAAAAGAAAGAAAAATAATTTCATATAAATGATATCCTCTATTCTTTTTTCTTTAATACTCATTTTTTCAATTTTATTATTCNTTAGAAATTGCAGAAAANTATACAGAAATATNAATCTNGGAAAAGATATTAANAGATACGATAACNCTAATNTTAGATTTAAAAAAATGATAAGATTAGCCTTTGGTCAATCTAAAATGTTTGATAAACCAATTGTAGGAATATTACATTTTATAGTTTATGTCGCTTTTGTTTTGATAAATATTGAGTTGCTTGAAATTGTAATTGATGGAGTTTTAGGTACTCATCGATTTTTAGCTCCATATATGGGTTCTTTTTATAATTTTTTAATTGCTTTCTTTGAGCTACTTGCTTTTGCAGTTATAATTAGTGTTGCTGTTTTTTGGATAAGAAGAAACTTTTTAAAAATAAAAAGATTTCTAAGTAATGATTTAAAAGGTTGGCCNAAAAATGATGCAAATTATATATTATACATNGAAGTTGTTTTAATGTTTTTGTTTTTAAACATGAATGCTACTGATCAGGTTTTGCAAAATGCTAATTANTCATATTANGGAGANTACGNTAGTTTTCCAATTAGTTCTTNTNTNCTTCCTCTTTATGATAACTTTGAAGTTNCTAGNGTTGTTATTATTGAAAGAGCTTCATGGTGGCTTCATATATTAGGTATANTATTTTTTCTNAATTATTTATATTATTCAAAACACCTTCATATTCTTTTAGCATTTCCAAATACTTATTTTTCNAANATTAAATCTGGCGGTGGTTTTGATAATTTAGATTCTGTATACAAAGAAGTAAAAGCAATGCTTGANCCNGCAGTTGACCCATATTCAACAAACAATACTAATCAACAAATTGAAAAATTTGGCGCTAATGATGTTTTTGATTTGAATTGGTTTCAATTATTAAATGCATACACATGTACTGAATGTGGAAGATGCTCATCAGAATGTCCTGCTAATCAAACAGGAAAGTTATTGTCTCCCAGATCAATNATGATGAAAACAAGAGATAGNATAGAGGAAGTCGGTAAAAATATTGATAAGAATAAGGTTTTTAAAGATGACGGTAAAAAANTGCTAAATGATTATATAACAAAAGAAGAATTATGGGCTTGTACGACTTGCAATGCATGTGTAGAGTCTTGTCCAATAGGAATAGATCCATTATCGATTATTATTGATTTAAGGAGATATATGGTAATGGAAGAATCTTCTGCTCCAACAGAAATTAATAATATGATGAATAATTTAGAAAATAATGGTGCACCCTGGCCATTTAACCAACAGGATAGATTAAACTGGATAAACAATTAAAATAATATGGAAAAAAAAGAAATTGATAATTTATTAAAAGAGAAGTTAGAAGACGGTGAACATGTAAGTCCTATATTGCCTAAAGGAATTAAGAATTACTTAATTGATATTGATGGTACAATATGTGACGACATTCCAAATGAAGAACCTGAAAGAATGGCAACTGCGGCTCTATATCCCGATGCTCTTGAAACTTTGAATAAATGGTATGATGAAGGACATGTTATATGCTTTTTCACCTCTCGAACAGAAGAACATAGAGGAGTAACTGAAAAATGGTTAAATGATCATGGATTCAAATATCATAGCATGGTTATGGGAAAACCTAGAGGTGGTAATTATCATTGGATAGATAACCATTTGGTTAAAGCAACTCGATACAATGGTAAATTTACAGATTTAATTCAAAAAACTGCTACAATTCAAGTATTTGACGACGAAAATTAAAAAATGAATATTCTAACCATCAGAGAGCTAAAAGATAAAGGTATAGAGCCTGAAATTTTATTTTGGGTTGGATGTGCTGGATCTTTTGATGATAGAGCAAAAAGAATTACTAAATCATTTGCTAGTCTCCTAAATAAGGCTGGTGTTTCATTTGCTGTTCTTGGAAAAGAGGAAAGTTGTACAGGTGATCCTGCAAAAAGAGCCGGTAATGAGTTTTTATTTCAAATGCAAGCAGTATCAAATATTGAAGTTTTAAATCAATATAATTTTAAAAAAATTGTTACAACTTGCCCTCATTGTTTTAATACTCTTAAGAACGAATATCCTGAACTTGGTGGTAAATATGATGTTATTCATCATACCGAACTATTGTCAACATTAATTTCAGAACAAAAAATAAAAATAGATAACTCAGAGTTTAATGGAAAAAAAATAACATTTCATGATCCATGTTATTTAGGAAGAGCCAATAAAGTTTATGAACCCCCAAGAAAATTAATTGAATCTTTGAACGCAGATCTGAAAGAAATGAAAAGTTGTAAAGAGAAAGGGTTGTGTTGTGGGGCAGGAGGTGCTCAAATGTTCAAAGAATCTGAGAAAGGTAATAAGGAAATTAATATAAAAAGAACTGAAGAAGCACTGGAAACGAAATCTGAAATAATTGCTGCTGGTTGTCCATTCTGTAATACAATGTTAACGGATGGAATTAAAAACAAAGAAATGGAAGACAAAGTACATGTTTATGATATTGCTGAATTATTAGATAAATCAACTTAACTTATGATTGTAGACTTTAATCTGTTAGATGATTCATCAAGAGTTTGGATTTTTCAATCTGATAAAATAATCTCAGATGATAAAATTGATTTAATAAAGTCTGAGTTAAAAACATTCCTTCCAAATTGGTCTTCTCATGGTAAAGAACTTAAATGCTCTTTTGAGATAAAATTTAATTTATTTATCATAATTGGTGTTGATAGTTCAGTTAATAATGCTTCTGGATGTTCTATTGACACCCTTACAAACTTTATTTTTGATATTCAAAGTAAAACAGACCTCAATTTTTTTAATAGACTTGCAATTGCTTATAAATTGAATGATAAAACATGTATTAATAGTATGAGTAAAATCAAAGAAATGATAAAAACTAATGAATTTTTTTCAGATACTATTGTTTACAATAATTTGGTTAAAACAAAAAAGGAGTATATTGATGCTTGGGAAACCCTTGCAATTAATAGTTGGCATAAAAATTTATTTATATGAGATTACTATATATTTTATTTTTCTTTTCATTTTATATTTCCTTTTCACAATCTCCATTAATTTCAATGGATGAATCTAGCCAGAAAAAATGGGTTGATAGTGTATATCAATCCCTTTCTCAAGAAGAAAAAATAGGACAACTATTTACCGTTTGGGTAGCTACAAAATATGGAAAAGAAGAAATAGATCATATTTCAAATCTTATCAAAAAATACAAATTGGGAGGATTAATATTTTCTTTAGGAAATATTAAAGATCAAGCTGATGCAACAAATCACTTTCAAAGCATTTCAAATGTTCCATTGTTAATTGGAATGGATGCTGAGTGGGGTATTGGTATGAGACTAGAAGACGCTTTTTCATTCCCTTATAATATGACTCTTGGTTCTATGAAAAGGGTGCCTCGTTTTACGTCTCTTTCAAAAAACTGTTTAGTTAA
>NZOB01000049.1 GCA_002693085.1 Flavobacteriaceae bacterium
GATTTAGGAACTACAAATTCATGTGTTTCCGTTATGGAAGGCTCAGAGCCTGTCGTTATATCAAATGCTGAGGGGAACAGAACTACTCCATCTGTTGTTGCATATTCCTCAGATAAGCAAGTTTTAGTTGGCCAAGCTGCAAAACGTCAAGCTGTAACAAATCCAGACAAAACTTTATTTGCAGTAAAAAGATTAATTGGACGAAAATTCGATGACGAATATATCCAAGAAGATATGAAATCAGCACCTTATGGCATTGTGAAAGCTGAAAATGGCGATGCTTGGGTTGAGGTTGATGGTAATAAAATAGCTCCACCTCAAATTTCTGCTGAAATATTGAAGAAAATGAAAAAAACAGCTGAAGATTATTTAGGAACTTCAGTTACAGAAGCTGTAGTTACAGTTCCTGCATATTTTAATGATGCTCAACGTCAAGCAACAAAAGAAGCTGGAGAAATTTCAGGTCTTAAAGTTCAAAGAATCATTAATGAACCAACTGCTGCAGCTCTTGCTTATGGCTTAGACAAATCAGGAAAAGATCAAAAAATTGCAGTTTATGATTTAGGTGGTGGAACTTTTGATATTTCAATTTTAGAACTTGGTGATGGAGTTTTCGAAGTATTATCAACTAACGGTGATACTAGACTCGGTGGAGATGATTTTGATGAGGCTATTATACAATGGTTAGCATTTGAATTTGAGGAGGAACAAGGTGTTGATTTAAGAAAGGATCCAATGGCATTACAGAGACTTAAAGAAGCAGCTGAAAAATCAAAGATTGAATTATCTTCTTCAACTCAAACTGAAATTAACTTACCATATGTAACTGCCACTGAATCAGGTCCTAAGCACCTTGTTAAAACACTTACAAGAGCAAAATTTGAACAATTATGTGCTGATTTAGTTAAAAAATCAATGGAACCTGTCAAAAAAGCTATTAAAGACGCTGGAATTGATAAAAAAGAAATTGATGAAGTAATTCTTGTCGGAGGTTCAACTAGAATTCCAGTAATTCAAAGTGAAGTAGAAAAGTTTTTTGGAAAAAAACCCTCTAAAGGTGTTAATCCAGATGAGGTTGTTGCAGTAGGTGCTGCAATTCAAGGAGGGGTATTAACCGGCGATGTCAAGGATGTTCTATTATTAGATGTAACTCCTTTATCTTTAGGAATTGAAACAATGGGTGGTGTGATGACTAAACTGATTGAATCGAACACTACCATACCTTCAAAAAAATCTCAAGTTTTTTCTACTGCTGCTGATAACCAGCCCTCTGTTGAAATACATGTACTTCAAGGTGAGAGATCAATGGCAAAAGATAATAAGACTATAGGAAGATTTCACCTAGATGGTATCCCGCCATCTCCTAGAGGTGTACCGCAAATTGAAGTTACTTTTGACATTGATGCCAATGGAATAATCCAGGTAACAGCTCTTGATAAAGCGACTAACAAGTCTCAAGATATTAGAATTGAAGCCTCTTCAGGTCTTACTGAAGAAGAAATCGATAAAATGAAAAAAGAAGCTGAAGCGAATGCAGATTCTGATAAAAAACTTAAAGAAGAAGCGGATACTTTAAATTCAGCAGATACTATGATATTTCAAACAGAAAGTCAACTCAAAGAATTTGGTGAAAAACTTTCAGATGATAAGAAAAAGCCAATTGAGGAAGCTTTAGAAGCTTTAAAAAAATCTTATGAATCAAAAAATCTTGATTCAATAAAGACAGATTTAGAGAAAATTAATGAAGCATGGAAAAATGCCTCAGAAGAGTTATATAAAGCTCAAGCTGAATCTTCAAAGAATGATGATACATCAACTGGAAATGAAAAAGCTAACAAGAAAGACGGGGAAGATGATGTCCAAGATGTAGACTTTGAGGAAGTTAAGTAGAATTTTATTGCAAATTAAAACGTGTCTAACTGACACGTTTTTTTTTGTAGGTAAGTCAATTATGAGTAAAAATCAAAAACTAAAAATTATAAACAAAGTCAATAATAATACATTGATGGAGCATTTGAATATTGAGTTTATTGATGTAGGAAATGATTATTTGACCGCAAAAATGCCTGTAAGTTCAAAAGTTCATCAACCTGATGGAGTCTTACATGGAGGAGCAACCGTAGCACTTGCTGAGTCAGTTGGAAGTGCTGCCTCATTTTTATTTATAAATCCATTAAATCAAACTATAAGAGGATTAGAAATTTCAGCTAATCATGTTAGATCAGCTAAAAAAGGTCATGTTTATGCTACTGCAAATCCAATTCATATTGGTAAAAAAACACACCTTTGGGAGATAAAAGTTATAGATGATGACTCTAATTTAATTTCACATTGTAAACTAACAACAATAGTAGTTGATAAAAAATAATTTATAGACTTAAATAATTTGTTTCAATAGTTTAAATTTGCGCTTTAAAATTAAATAGATGAAAAGTGTAATTACATGCGATCTTGAAGGAGTTATAGAAACAATTAATCCTGATGGCGAAAAATTATTTGGATATAAAAAAGATGAACTCGTAGGAAAGAAAAGAGTTTCTTTATTCTCTGCAGGAGAAATTGTTATTCAAAATGTAGGAATGTGGCTATCAAAAGCAAATAAACATGGCGAGTATTCTACTAAAACATATTTTATCAATAAGAATGGTAATAAATTTAATGCTCAAATTAAAATTACTCCAACTTTTGCAAATGGAAAAAATAATCCTCAAACAGGATATTGTGGTATTACAGTACCAATTGAGGAGGAAGTTGAAATACCTATTAAGTTTTCAACAATTTTTATAAAATGGGCTTTTGCTATTACCAGGGGCGGTTTCACAAGTGCTTCATTATTTCCAATATTTGCTGTTGCAGCATTTTTGGCTGGTACAGGTGATGATCTTTTTAATATTACATCATTAATTTTATGTTCTTTAGGTATAGTTTTTTTACATGTCTCATCTAATCTATTTAATGATTATTATGACGTTAAAGATGGTACTGATGGGGCAAATACTGAATATTTTAATGCTGGTTTAAATTCTACAGTTTTAGAAGGAGCACAACTTTCTGGTGGAAGCAGATCAATTGAATTAGGTTTAATTACATTAGATGGTACGTTATCTTTAGCAAGAAAGATGATGTTAGCAGCCATATTAGTTACTGCAATATTACTCTTTAATAGTTATAATATTACTGGAAGTTTTTCTAATGCTCAGAATGCATTAATTCTTGGTTTAGTTGGTGGTTTATTAGGATATTTTTATACTGCGAGACCATTAAGATTGGTTTCAAGAAGAGGTCTTGGGGAGGTTGCTATCTTTTTAGCTTTTGGACCTATATTAACTTTGGGATCATTATATGCTGTTTCAAGTACAACAGTTGAAATGTTTTCTGAGGATTTTTATAATGCTATTTACTTAGGTATTCCTTTTGGATTTTTAACTACAAATATTTTATACATAAATCAATTCCCTGATACTGTTAGTGATGCAAAAACTGGAAAAAATCATTTAATAGTAACTTTTGGAAAGAAAGCTGCTAGATGGGGATATTTAGTGATTTTGATAGCTGCGTTTGCATCATCATTCCTTTTATCATCGTTTCTTGAAAGTAATATAGAAAATTTCAATTCTTTGTTTTTTAATATAGGAAATGGATTATTGTTTTTATATGGATTTATAGCATTTATTAACCTGAACAAAAATTATGAATCTAGGGAATTAATACATTCTAATTTAAAGACTATTTACCTACAAATTTTTTATGGAATGTTTATTTTATTTGCTTTATACTTTATACCTTACATTCAATCAATATTATAAATAACATATGTTTATTGAACAAGCATTAGACTTTAAAAATGATTGGTGGAGGTATTTAATTGGTTTCATTATTATTTTCCTTTTCTGGCAATTTATAGGAGCTATTCCATTAATAATTGGGATGATATCTCAAATGGATTTTTCTGATTTAGAAAGTTTACAAGCTTTGGAAAATCCTAATGATATGTTTTCTATGATTGGAAGTAAAAATACAGTTTTAACACTGCTTTTATTTTCTTTTTTAGTTGGATTTTTAGGTTTATTTATTGTTGTAAAAAATATTCACAATCAAAATTTTAAGTCTTTAATTACCTCAAGAAAAAAGGTTGATTATTCTAGAATTCTTCATTGTTTCCTAGTGATATTTACACTTAATTCTTTAATGATNTTTATATCATATTTAATTTCTCCTTCATCCTTTGAATATAATTTTNAGTTNGAACCATTTTTGATTTTANTTCTAATATGTATTTTTCTNNTACCTTTTCAAACAACATTCGAAGAATTATTAGTGAGAGGNTATTTATTNCAAGGATTTGGTATTGCTTTTAANAGTAGAGCAGTNGCTTTTATCATNCCATCTGTTATTTTTGGTTTTTTACATATTTTAAACCCTGAAATTGATAANCTTGGTTATGGATTTCTTGTAGCCTATGTTTTGATGGGTATGACATGGGGAATTTTCACCTTAATGGATGATGGAAATGAACTAGCTATTGGAGCTCATTATGCAAACAATTTAGTTGTTTTTTTATTTTTAACAGCTGATTGGCATGCTGTACAAACAAATGCAGTATTTANNTCTGTTGAAGANCCAACTATACTTAGTATGATAATTCCAATGTTTATTTATTATCCAATTTTAATTTTTTANTTTTCAAAAAAGTATAATTGGACAAATTGGTCAGAAAAATTATTTGGTAAAATAAATATTAATTATGAGTCTTAATAAAAATTCAATCTTCGCNTGGGCTTCATTTATATTAACACTTTTAGGAATTGCATTAATTCTTTTGGGGGTTTTAAAATATCCTGAATATGCTATTGGATTTTCANTTGTTGGAGTAGGTTTTATAGCAATTGGTTGGGCATTCAATGCATTAAAAGGAAGAATTTAGATCATTTTTTCTGGATTTACCCATTCATCAAATTCTTTTTCACTNAGATATCCAGATTTTAATGCCTCGATTTTGAGTGTTGTTCCGTTTTTATGAGCATTATTTGCTATTTCTGCAGCTTTATAATATCCTATTTTTTTATTTAATGCAGTTACCAACATTAATGAGTTATTCAAATGCTCTTTAATTTTCTTCTTATTAGCCTTTAATCCTTTCAAACAGTTTTTATTAAAACTATCGCAAGCATCTGCAATCAAATGGGCAGATTCAATAAGTTTGTGAGCAAGAACAGGCTTAAAAACATTTAATTCTAGATGTCCTTGACTTCCTGCGATAGTTACAGTACTGTCATTACCCATTATTTGAGTACATACCATCGATAGAGCTTCACACTGAGTTGGGTTAACCTTTCCTGGCATTATAGAACTTCCTGGCTCATTTGATGGAAGTATTAGTTCTGCAAATCCTGATCTTGGACCACTTCCAAGCAATCTAATGTCATTTGCTATTTTAAATAAAGAAACTGCTATTTGTTTTAATGCTCCATGAGTTTCAACTAATGCATCATTTGAAGCTATAGATTCAAATTTATTTTCTGCAGGTTTAAAGTCAATGTTTGTTTGATTACANATGTTTTTAACAACGATTTTATCAAAATTTAATGGAGTGTTTAAACCNGTACCTACAGCTGTTCCTCCGATTGCTAATTCTTTAAGATGAGAGAGACTGTTTTTAAGAGATTTTAAGCCATGAGATATTTGTGATTCATAACCTGAAAACTCTTGCCCNAAAGTTAAGGGAGTGGCATCCATAAGATGAGTTCTTCCAATTTTAACATCTTTACTGAATTCATTAACCTTTGAATTTAGAGTTTTTATAAAATTTTCAATTGACACTATTGTTTTTTCNAGTAAAAGCTTCGTAACGGCGATGTTTATTGCTGTTGGAAAAGAATCATTTGAAGATTGAGACATATTAACATCATCATTTGCTTTTAAAAATTTATCATCAAGTAAAGTTTTTCCTAAAATAATATTTGCNCTATTAGAAATTACCTCATTAACATTCATGTTTGTTTGTGTACCAGATCCTGTTTGCCATATGACTAAAGGAAATTCATTATCATGAGCTCCTTCTAATATTTCATCACATACTTCACTTATCAATTTCATTTTTTTGTTATCAAGAATTTTTGATTCATGATTAGCNTGTGCACATGATTTTTTAAGTATAGAGTATGCTTTTATAATTTCAATTGGCATTGAACTTGGTTTACCAATCTTGAAATTTTCAATCGATCTTTGAGTTTGAGGGCCCCAAAGTGAATTTTCTGGAATTTTTACTTCTCCAAGNGTATCAGATTCTGTTCTANACTTCATTAATTTAATTTATAATACAAATTTACAAAATACTGATTTAAATATGTTGATAAAGTATTTTCTAACCTTTTAAAATATTAATTATATGGTTATCTTTGTGATATGTTTGAATTTGATCAGTACTTAGGTTTCTTAATATTTATGACCATCCTAACCATGGGCTTTTGGCTAATGATTCTTCTTTTAGGTTTTATCATACCATACTGGGTAACTGGTTCTTTCTTCGAATGGCTCAAGGAAAGAAAGAAAAAATAGCTCTTAAGTTTTTTAACTTATTTCATTTTAATTTTAATCCTCATTATTTGACATTAAAAAGGATTTAAGAAAGGGATCAATATTACCATCTAAAACAGATGAAGCATCTCCAATTTCAGTACTGGTTCTTACATCTTTAACCATTTTATAGGGATGAAGAACATAATTTCTTATTTGTGATCCCCATTCAATTTTTTTCTTGTTATCCTCAATTTTTTTTCTNGCCTCTAGTTTTTTATTTAACTCAATTTCATAAAGTTGAGATTTAAGTAGAAGTAATGCTTTATTTTTATTATCAAGTTGTGATCTTGTTTCTGAGTTTTCAATAACTATCCCAGTTGGAATATGTTTTAATCTAACAGCTGTTTCAATTTTATTTACNCTCTGTCCACCTGCTCCACTTGATCTCATAGTGTCCCATTCAATTTCAGAATTNTTAATTTCTATCTCTATNCTTTCATCAACCAGTGGATATACATAAACTGAGGCAAATGAAGTATGTCTTTTTGCATTACTGTCAAAAGGTGATATTCTTACNAGTCTATGAACACCATTTTCACCTTTTAACCATCCGAATGAATAATCACCTTGAATTTCAATTGTAATTGTTTTTATACCTGCGACATCTCCATCAACTAAATTAAGTTGTTTTGTTTTAAATCCTCTTTTTTCACACCACATCATGTACATTCTTGTTAACATACTAGCCCAATCACAACTTTCAGTTCCACCAGCACCTGCGGTTATTTGCAACACGGATGATAATTCATCACCCTCAGATGATAACATGTTTTTAAACTCTAATTCTTCAAGTGTTTTTTTACACTTTTNATAAATTTCTGTTAAACTNTCCTCNGNAACTTCCTTGTTTTTAAAATATTCATAAGTNATCTCAAGCTCATCACATAATGATTCTGCTAGTTCAAAACCAACNACCCAGTCTTTTATTGATTTTATTTTTTTTAAAATAATTTGGGCCTGGGAATTNTCATTCCAGAAGTCAGGATTAAGTGTTTTTTCTTCGAGATTTGAGATTTCAATTCTTTTACTTTCTAAGTCAAAGATACCGTCTTAGGGACCCAAGACGTAGAATTAAATTTTTAATNTTATCTGTAGTAATCAAAACATACCAAAATTAAATAAATTAATTGTTTTAATATTAATCATAAACTATATTTAACATAAGTAGATTAATAACGTTATTNAATAATGAATGTGAATTTAATAAGTGATACNGTNACAAAGCCAACAAAAGGTATGATGGAAGCTATGTTTAATGCTCATGTTGGTGATGATGTTTTTAAAGAAGACCCCACTGTAAATGAATTAGAGGAGAAGGTTGCAAATCTTTTTGGTATGGAAAAAGCATTATTTTTCCCATCAGGAACTATGACAAATCAGACAGCAATAAAAATTTTAACAAATCCCGGAGATCAGCTTATTTGCAGTAAATATGCTCATGTTTATAATTATGAGGGTGGGGGAGTAAGCTTTAATTATAGTGTTTCTTGTAAGTTGATAGAGGGTAATAGAGGATTATTTAATGTTGAAGATGTTGTAAAATCTATAAATCCTCCAGATTTCTACCATAGTCCTAAAACTAGCTTGGTTTGTATTGAGAATACAACTAATAAAGGTGGCGGAGCATGCTGGGATATTATCGAGTTGAAAAAAATTAAGAAAATATGTGATGAAAACAACCTGTTCTTTCATTTAGATGGTGCAAGAATTTGGAATGCTTTTGTTAAGAATAAAATTAATTTTAAAGAATATGGAAAACTCTTTGATACGATTTCTGTTTGTCTTTCTAAAGGATTGGGGTGTCCTGTAGGATCACTTCTTCTTACTTCATCTAAATATTTTGAAAATGCCTTGAAAATCAGAAAAATTCTTGGCGGTGTTATGAGACAATCAGGATTTCTTGCAGCCTGCGGAATTTATGCCTTAGACAATAACATTAATCGACTTAAAGATGATCATCTTAAAGCTAAAGAAATTGGTGATGTTTTAAGTAAACTAGATTACTTAAAAAAAGTAGAACCTGTAGAAACTAATATTGTAATTTTTGAATTAGATGATAA
>NZOB01000050.1 GCA_002693085.1 Flavobacteriaceae bacterium
TCGTAATTTCAGTTAACCAAGCTGCCATTTTATCATTATCAAAAAGTTTACGTTTAGTTCTTCGATCTGCGTCTACTAGATAATAATTTGATCCATCAGTTGTTTTATACTGGTACCAAAATTTATTTCCATATTTCAACCAATTTGGAGAAACTGATGTTGAATGTACCATTTTAGCCAGGTTTTTTGGTGAGAATTTAGCAGCTAAATCATAGTTAGAGACAACATTGTCCTGACCATAATTAATTAAAATACTTACTAGAAATATCCCTGTGATTATTTTTTTCATAATGAATTATTTTTTTGAAAGTTTTATAAAAACTTTTTGTTGTTCTTTATTTAAACCATCCGCAGTAAAAATTGAAATTCCTTTTGCACCATTTTTCTTAGATATTAAAATTGCTTTTTCTAAATCTTCAGGATTTCTAAGTGCTGGAGCGTATAGTCCAGAGACTATTGGAAAGTCCACATCGGATACACCTTGTTTGGTTGCAAAACCAATCCAATTAATATTTTCTCTATAAAAATTTTGATAAAGCATTGGATAAGCTTTATCCAAGTTCCAATCATTCCAAGCTTGTCTTACCATTTGTCTGGACATTTCAGGAAATGGAAAAACTGCAGCTGTTACTTTTTTATTTTTCGAATGTGCAATACTGATTATTTCATTGACTAAAGATGAAACAGCATTTAATCTAAATTGTCTCCATTCAGTAGAAAGCTCTGGATATTTGATATCAATGGGATCTTTATCAAAAATTTTTTTAAACTTTTCTCTTGCAATAGGATGATATCCGTAATCATATTCCGGCAACTCTTTGTCTTGAACGATATTATACTTAGGTTGGAGATCTGCTCCTAAAATTACATCAGGAAATCTTACATAATCCAAATGTACTGATTCCAACCCCTCAACCTCCATTAGTTTTTTTGCATTATTAATTATATGATTTCTAGCTTCAGGATGAAAAGGGCTAAGCCATTGGTAATAGTTTACATATGCTCTATACTCAAGAGAATTTTGTCCTTTTCTATTTACTGCATACCAATCAGGATTTTTATTTGCAATAGTATCTCCAGGTCTATTTAATGTCCACATCCATCCATGAACTTTGATGTTTTTTTTCTTAGCTAATGGAATAATTTTGCTTAAAATATCTGCAGATCCACCAACTAAAATTTCAGAGATTCCTAAAGAATCATAATAGTTGAGTTTCTTTAACCATAGATCCTCTTTAAATTCTTTTCCTGCACCTACCCATGTACTAAAAGTAAAGTTCTCTTGATTATCATGAGAACAAGAAAACAAAAAAAACAACATTAATATATATATTCTGTTCATTTTAATTACGTTTAATTAATCCTGTATGATCTATGGAATAATTCAAAACACCAACTCCATAATTTGCAAAAATTTTAAAACCATTATCATTTTTTATGAATGAGCTATATATATTTTTACCATTGAATTTTTCAGATTTGAATTTAACTTCACTCCCATTTTCTAAATCTAAAAGCTTCTTAAATGATCCAAATCTTATTTCTCTAAAAATTGCATACAAAGTATGTTCAAGTTCTAATTCTGTACCTAATGAAATATCTGAACTTAAGGATCCATCATCAAAAACTAAATACCCCCAATTTTCAGGAATATGCATATTAATTTTTCCTTGTGGTGACCATACCCAATTATATTCAGGTAAAAACTTTCCATCTACCTTTTTTCTAAAATATTTATCATTTATCAAATCAAATTCCCAATTGACTCTTGAAAAATTTATTCTCCATACAGTACCAGCCTTAACATCATTTTCTATGTAAGGATCTTTTAATAATGAAATTTGATTCAAAGGAATAGCAATTTCTACGGTCCAAAAATTATCAATATCATTTGGGTTATTTATCGTTCCATCAATAGAAACAGCAGATTTTAGGCCTTCAATATTCCAACTGCTATCCGCTCTCCCGCCTAGTCTATATGGCTTGTTAAGAAATAAATCCCACTCAGTTCCTAGTGCATTTATTTCAAACTCACCATAACTATTAACATGATCATTGGGTGTAATAAAGACCTCAAAATCGTTATTTAAAAACATTGTTGAATCTCTGGTTGTAATATCTCCCCAAATATGTTCTTCATATAATTTTGCAAAAATGTATAGATTATCATTATCCCATAGCATTTTTGTATTAGTTTTTTGACTTGGAATTTTATCGCCTTCAATATCAATAAAATCGACAGTATAATCAGAATTATACCAATCATTATCCTTTCCATCAATAATAATGTTAGATTCTGTTTTATTTACAACATATGTTTTTGGTATTATAATTTTATTACTCAATGGTAAGTCCATGTGAGACACCTTAGAACAAGAGATTAAAGCAAAAAATAATATGTAGTTTAAAATTCTCATAATTATTAATTAAATATATATGGATAGTATATAATTAATAAAATTATCAAAGAAGATATTACTGCAAAAGAAACTGCTCCAGCAGCCATATCCTTGATGATACCAATTTTTTTATTAAAATCAGGGTGAACAAAATCACATATTTTCTCCACTGAAGTATTTAATGATTCAATAGATAAAACAAATCCCATTAAAAAAATTTGGATTATCCATTCATTTAAAGAAATTTCAAAATATATACCTAGAAATATAAATAGAGTAATAAAAAATAATTGTGCTTTAATAGCTGCTTCAGAAAAAATTAAGATAAACATTCCTTTAATAGCTGTTAAAACCCTGTCCACTCGAATTTTAATAAAATTAATCACTATAGTTTTTTAATCTTAATATTTCTAAAGGATACAGGATGTCCTTCTGACTGAAGAGATATGTATCCATCTTCAAGTGGCATTCCTAGTTTATCCAAGAAGTTTTCTGGAACTTTATTACCACCTACTCTAATATTCGTATAAGTCAAAACTTTATTTCCCTCAACAATATGATGAATTAAAGAATCAGAATAAACAATAACCTGAACATTTACCCAATCATCATTATGATATGTTTCAGAATTCGAATTTATACAATGTTGTTTTGCTCTTTTTGAATCTATATCAACATCAGTACCTGGGGTACATATATTTGCTGTACTTCTTTTTCCTTCTCCCAATCCACCAAGAAGTTGTGTTTCTGCACTTACTGGAAACTCTTGGTCAATTAGCATTGTGTTGGGATGCTGACAATGAAGCATAATTCCACTATTTTTTACTGACCATCCTGGAGCCCCCTTCAAGTGTTCTCCACTAAACTTATAATCTAAACTCAGATGGTAATTTTTAAATTTTTCTTTTGTGTAAAAAATGTGACCAAATTTGTCCTCAAACTCATCGTAATCTTCATAAGAGACATTAATTTGACCATCTTCGGCTTTAAAAGTGTTGTTATAATTTTCTCCTAGTTCATGATATCTTATTTTGATATCCCAACCATCAAAAGAGTTGCCATCGAATATAGTTTGCCATTCTTCAGTTTGATTACAAGAACAACATACCAATACTATAAGTATTAAAAAATTTTTCATAATAAAAAGTGTGTAATTAAAGTTAAGAAAAATAGTTCTTAACCTTTCAATCCTGCAAGTTTTAGAATAAACTCAAAAAATCTATCTCCAAACCAATTTCTTATAAANAACATTGATCTTGCACCATATCCAACTAAATACCTTTTTTTTGGTCTTTTAGAAANAATAATTTTTTCAACACATTTAGCAACAACTATNGGATGTGAACCAATTGGATTTTTAATATTTTTTTTAATCCCATTTATCATTGCTTTATTAAGCTTTGAGTAAGGTGAATTTTTTGAATTCTTTTGAAGATTTTCTAACATAACATCGTTAAACTCAGTTACAATCATTCCTGGTTGTAGGAGACAGACTTTTATTCCAAATTTTTTTAACTCGTATGCTAAACAATCTGATAATCCTTCAAGTGCGTGTTTTGTGGAGTGGTACCAAGCACCTAATGGTGTGTATATTCTTCCTCCAACCGAGGATGTATTAATAATAATACCTTCTTTTCTTTCTCTCATAAATGGTAAGACTTCTTGTGTTATTCTTGCCAAACCAAATAAGTTTACATCAAATTGATTTTTTGCCCTTTCAATTGAAATATCCTCTACTGCACCCCACAAACCAAATCCAGCATTGTTCCACAAGACNTCAATTCTACCTTCTTTTTCAATTACATAATTAACCCCATTAATTATGTCTTCTTCTTTAGTGACATCTAATTTGAAAGCATTTCCTCCCGCATTTATAATTGGAGTCATTTCATTAAGCCGNCTAGCAGTTCCATAAACCTTATAATTCTTATTAGCTAAATAAACTGCTGTAACTAAACCAATACCTGATGAAGCTCCTGTAATTAAAATAACCTTTGACATTGGAATTATTTATATTATAACAAAAGTAACTATATTGATGATTATACTTTGAACTTGATGGATAAACGTGATTTTATAAAAACTTTGACTCTTGGAAGCATTAGTTGGTCTATATCATCTCGCGATATTCCTAATTGGCATAATGAGAATGACTCAGAAAAATTTTGGCAAAAAGTAAGAGATGATTATAATTTAGTTCCAGACTACATCAATCTTGAAAGCGGATATTATAATATAATTCCAAAACCTACACTAAATGCTTTGCACAATCATATAGATAAGGTAAATCGATTAGGTTCAATGTATATGAGAAAATTTAAAGAAAAAGAAAAAGCTTCTATCAATAAAAAATTATCTCAAATTGTTGGATGTAGTTCAAAAAATTTAATTCTAACAAGAAATACAACTGAATCATTAAATTCAGTTATAAAAGGATTAAACTGGGTTGAAGGTGATAACATAATTTTTGCAAATCAAGATTATGGTGCAATGCAACAAATGATTCATCAAACTGCAGAAAGATTTAAACTTTCGACTACAATTTTAGACGTACCAAATCATCCANAAGATGATGATGANATTGTTTCATTATATGAGAAATCTATTTCTAAATCAACAAAACTCATTTTGGTTTCCCATATGGTGAATATCACTGGTCAGATTCTTCCAATAAAAAAGATTTGTAATATGGCCCATAATTATGGAGTTCAAGTTTTAGTTGATGGAGCTCACTGTATAGGACATTTTACATTTTCAATTGATGAATTAAATTGTGATTACTATGGTTCAAGTTTACATAAATGGCTAGCTGCTCCACTAGGTTGTGGTATTCTNTACATTAATGAAAAGCATCATAAAGACTTATGGCCATTATTTACAAGAAATTCNANTCTTGAAGANGNAATTGAAAGATTTGGACATACTGGAACTCACCCAGCTTATCACGATATATCAATCTCTAATGCAATTGATTATTATGTTATGTTAGGTCCAAAAAGAAAGGAAGATAGACTAAGATATTTAAATAATTTATGGACAAAACCATTAAGAAATAATAATAAAATCATATTAAATACTCCTGATAATCCAAAAAGGTATGCAGCAATTGCCAATGTTGGAATCAAAGGAATTTCACCAAGTGAATTAAGTAATATCCTATTTGAGAAATATAAAATTTTTTGTGTAGCAATTGATCGACCAGGAGTNAGAGGTTGTCGAATTACCCCAAATGTATTCACAANCGAAAATGAAATTATTTCATTTAGAAATGCTCTTTTAGAAATTGCATCATAATTACATCCAGTTCTTTTTAGATACTTCGACTTTATAGGCTAGAGTATCAACTAATTTTTTAATAATATTATCGTTCATAAAATTAAATCTAATTTCACCACCAGCAGTAGAAATATTTAAATCTGCAAGATTTAATCTTTTATACCAAATATCTTGGTAAACTTTAATTGATTGTATTTTGTGAATCTCAATTATTTTAGTTGAAATATCCCAAAAACCAGATTGAATTCTAATAAAATTATCTGATATAAATAAAAAATTGTTTTTATACATTCTCCAAGAAATAAATGTTACAAGAATTAAATATACAGTTTGAAATATGAAATAGTTATAGGAATCAACTAATGATAAATAATATTGAATTGTAAAAAAAATTGCACTTAGAAATAATCCAAAGAATGAAAAGTTTAATACAAATTTCCTAATATTTGGTTTGACGATTAATTCCTCTTTTATTGAAGATTTATATATTAAATCGAAAATTTTATCTCGGTCATTTTTATTAGCTCCAGGTATTCTAATTTTAGAGCCTTCATTTGATTTTTCAGACATATTCATCTCACTTGATGCTTGAAAAATTAAAATATTACAAAGGTCTATTTTCTTTTGAAGCCAATTTTGAGTATATGAAAAAATCTGAACTTTATTTGGAGACATCATGGTGGTTTTGGTAGATAATAGACCATAACTTATAGTAAGATTATTATTTGTTTTTAAAGTAAAAAACTTGTAGTACTTCACTAAAGTTGTAATAAGATTTGAACCTAGGACACCAAAAATTATTAATAAAACATAAAACAGAACAGCAATAAAACCAAAATCACCGTTCTTAATAAACGAAGAAAAACTTGGAATATAATTTATTGACAGAGCATCAAGATATTCTAATAATCCAAAAAATAATGCTATAATAAAACCAAGAGTTTCAAAATATCTAGATGTAAGTCCTGTTTTAATTAATGTAAAAAAATCTATTTCAAGCTTATGGTTCTCAACCTTCTCCTCAACTTTATTAATTTTTACTTTTTCTTTAAGTGAATCCGTAAAATCTTTTATTTCAATTGCTATATTTTTTTCTATGGCTTTAATATTTACTTCCTTAGAATCAGATCCAGCTGTTTCCATCTGAACTTCATATAAGTTCAAAATCTTATGTACAAAATTTTGATTCAAATTAATTTGTTGAATTTTATTCAATGGAACACTTAATTTTGTCTTTTTAAAAAATCCTTTTTTTATAATAAAATCATTTTTACTAAAATCAAATTTGAAGGTGAAGTATTTAAATTCGATGTAGGTAACAACTGCAGTGATAACAAAAATTAGAGATGTTACTAATCCTATATATACAAGATCAAAACCATCATTGAATAATGGTATAATCAAAAAGACAAGATATTTCCTTATTATATTAATGACTTTTTCAAAAAAAATCACAACCATTCCAAGCTTAGATTGTCTTTGTGGATTTGAAAATTTATCAATAATAGTTTGACTTAATTTTGACAAAATCTATTGTTTTAGTTTTTTAATTTTTTCAGAAACAAATTCTTTCCATCTATCTGCATCTTCTTTAGATAATCCTTTGATGCTAATATCAGAAGATGATCCTCCAGCCGTATAGAATTGTACTGAAGCAAGATTATAAATTCTAGAAAATACACCTTGATGAACAGCTAGATGTTGAATTCTATTGTAAGGAATTAAAATTGATTTAGTAAAAATAACACCAGATGAATAAATTAAATCGTGTTCTCTAAATACATATTTTTTCTTTTTAAAACTAAAGCCAGTAAAAGTAAAGATGATTAGCCAAATAAAAAGTGAAGATAAATANATATAAATCGAAAAATTTTCATCTCGTAAAATTGGTATAGCTATTATAGCAATTAAGGTAATAACACACCAAATTACTCTATTTAAAACCATAACATTTAAATATTTTTTTTCTAAAGTTGAATAATTTACATTTTCTTTCTGGGGAATATTTTCTAGAAAAACATTATTATTTGAAAAAGCCTTTTTCATTTTACAAAGATAAATAAGAGTTTATAAATAAATTATTATTAAATTTATTAGTGATAGGTTTTTCCTATTGCTCTAATTTTGTTCAACCCGTGTGGACTGGGTTTAATAATATAGTCGCGGGTGGAGAGAACGCATCCGTACCAAACGTTACAATTCAAAAGCCACTGTTTGCAGTGGCTTTTTTTATAAATAATCTAACTTCCAGCAAAAGGGGATTCAAAAATTCCAACTGCAAGCTCAATCCATATTAAGGAAAAAATCAAAATTAATAAAGTAAACAAAGTTATTCTGATTTTTGAATTTTTAGTGTTATTAAGAACAATATTAATGGAAACACCAAAAGAAAATAATAGAACTCCCATTACCAAAAAATCAAAAATTGACCAATTGATTTCATCGGATATTAGCATTGTAGCCATTGGAATTAATAACAATGATAAACAATATAATGGTATTTTAAATCTCTCAACCATATAATTAAATGTAGCTTTTTAAAATCTTATTTATTATTTACGTACCTGTATTTAAGTAAACTTTAACTTACATTTACACTAACGCAAACTTGCTAATTTGAAAAATTATTTGATTAAACTATTTCCAATTTTACTTTCTGCTTTAGGTGGTGGTATGATGGTTTTTTCGAATTATGATGATTCACCCGGTGGAAGCCTTTTAGGCTTACTAATGATTTTGTTAGCAATATATCTATCAATAAAAAAATATGATAAATAAATACTCCTTTTTTATACCAATTATAGTTTTTTTCTGCTTTAATATATTNTCAGTAAATGCTCAAAAAATAGAAAAAATCACTTTTAANAGTGCAAATCCATTTGCACTGAGTGATATAATTAAAGACTTAGAAAATCAAGAAGAACAAGAAGTCTATGGAGAACTAGTTATTCCGTTGGANTCACTAAATGAAGAAAAAAAATTTCCACTTGTAATTGGAGTTGCTGGTAGTTTGGGATGGAGATCACATCATTATGAATATTTANAAATGTATCAAAAAAATGGTTTTGCAACATTTGAACTAAATAGTTTTAAAAGCAGAAAAATAACATCAACAGTTGGTTCACAAGTTGAAGTAACAACTGCTGCAATAATATTAGATGCATATAGAGCATTTGAAAAATTAGCTAATCACCCAAATATTGATAAAAATAAAGTATCAATAACTGGATGGAGTTTAGGAGGAGCTGTTGCACTTTTTTCAGGATGGTTACCAGTAAAAAGAGCTATTACAAATGATTTAAAATTTACTTCTCATCTGGCATTTTATCCTCCGTGTTTTTTTGATCCTGAAAATGTAGAATTTACAGATTCTCCTATTCACATATTAATTGGTGAAATAGATGATTGGACTCCAGCAGAGCCTTGTAATTTTTTTGTAAAGAAAATTTCAAAAACTGCTAATGTTGACTTAACAATATATCCTGATTCTCATCACTCATTCGATAGTGAAGAACCTGTAACCTTTAATGAAAAGGGGTATAGTTTTAAAGATTGTTTATTTAAACTTAATGAAGATGGAGATGTTCTTATGAACTACTTGTCTCTTCCAATGTCATCCCCATTTATGCAGAAAGTAGGGTTTTTATTCTGCGTTGAAAGAGGTGTTAATTTAGGGGGAAATCCAATAGCTAGAAAAAAATCATTTGAATTTGCTCTCTCTTTTATGAGTACAACTTTAAAATAAAAAAACAGCTATACTAAATGGTATAGCTGTTTTTTATCTAATGATTAAAATTGATCAATTATTCAATTAATCCAAGTTGTTTCATAAAAGAATAGTTATCAAAAAAATCTTGTTCTTTTAAAACTTTTCCATCTTTCATTTTTACAATAGTTGTTCCTGAAAGATCTAAAGATTTATTAGTCGCTGGTATACCAAAGAAATCTCCATCATGAGTTCCTTTAAAATTCCAATATTTAACTAAATCATCTCCTTGAGCAAAAGCATTGACTATAGAAAATTCTGCATCAGAAAATCCATTAATATAATTNCCATAAAATGCTTTGAGTCCATCNATTCCAGTTATATCACCTTGAGCAGTTACAACAGTAACATTTTCATCAAAATTTTCACTAGTTACAAGATCAATATTTCTTTCAGAAAATACTCTTTCCCAGACACTAGTATACATTTGCACATTGTTTTCAACATATTCCTTTTCAGCTCTAAGCTGATTTAATTCCTCGGTATTTTGCTCGCAACTAATAAAAAGAACTGCTAAAGCAATTGTAAATATTTTTTTCATAATTTTTTTTTTGGTTATGTACAAAGATAAAAAAACCCCTGAAAATCAGGGGTTATAAATTTCGATCTATATAAACTAAATTTAGCTTTGAATGACTTTTACATTAATTGCATTCATTCCTTTTCTACCTTCTTTTAGTTCAAATTCAACTTCATCATCTTCATTTATTCTATCAATTAGACCTGTGGAGTGAACAAAATGTTCTTCTCCTGATTCGTTGTCTTTAATGAAACCAAAACCTTTAGTTACATTAAAAAATTTTACTTTACCTGTGTTCATATTAATTTATTAAGCCGTGAAACTAGTTTAATTTATTGATTTAACGATACTTAAATCGATTTTTTTTAAAAATTCCACTCAGTTTTAACATTTATTGACTCTCTTTCTTTAGATTCAAGCTCGGAATGATCATATTTTCCCATGTAAAAAAAACCTAAACATCTTTCNTTTTNTTTGAGCATAAAAAAATCATTCATCTTATCAATATATTTTGGNGTACTCCAGTAACATCCAATTTCATATTCAACACACGTAAGCCACATATTTTGAACTGCCATTGCAGTCGCAGCGATCTCTTCCCATTCTGGTACTGATTCTTTAGGATCTCTTTTCATAAATATTGCGATAATGCAATTTGATTGNTCACATTTTTGAAGNATTTTTTTCTTTTTNNGTG
The DNA here is from genome assembly GCA_002693085.1 of Flavobacteriaceae bacterium. The sequence goes on from NZOB01000050.1 coordinate 10,659, forward strand.
GTGATTCNGTATTTGANTNTAATTNAAAAGCTTCCGTCATTTCTATTCCGAGNCTGTTTTTACTATCGTTTTTGTATACTTTGAAAAACCATGGTTGAGTCATTCGATGAGTAGGTGCTGTATTGGCATTTTCTAATATTATTTTTATAATTTCTTTATCTATATCACCTTCTTTAAATTGGCTTGGATAAACTGCACGTCTAGTATTAATAATTTTTGAAATATTCATTTGAATTATATTATTTATAAAATTATAATTTACAGGANACTATATATCACAAGGTTGAGGATTTTTTTTGTAAATTTCACTTCTTTAAAACAATATACTATGAAAAAAATACTTTTATTACTTACACTATTTTTGTTTTTCTCGTGCTCCAATTATCAACATCCAGATTACGAGAGAAATCTAGAAACTACTAAACAATGGTTTGAAGTTTTTGTTACTGAAGATCTTGATGCAACTATGGATTTTTATGCTGATGAGCTTGAATATCAAAGTGCTTTTTATGGNGGACCAATAATGAATAAAGAAGAAACAAGAGAATACTTAAAAGGTTGGCAAGATGCTATGGAAGGAATAACATGGGAAGCNGAAAATTATCTTCCTGGTGTTGATCCTGAAACCAGCCTTCCNAATGGAAGTGTCAGAACCTATGGATATTGGTCNGCNACCCATTCAGTTTCTGGNAAAAGCTTTAGAGGNTTATGGTANCANTACTTAACTTTTGATGAAAATGGAAAAATTACTCANGGNGGTGANTTTGGTGATGCNACTGGATTGGTTATGTCAGTAATGCCAGATGANGAGTAAACTATAGTATTTTATTACTAACTCACTAAAAATTAATAAAGAAAAAACCCTGCTTAGGCAGGGTTTTGTTATATGTGATGTAACGGTAAGCTTGCTCCTCCTCTTGGGCTCGAACCAAGGACCCTCTGATTAACAGTCAGATGCTCTAACCAACTGAGCTAAGGAGGAATTTAAGTGAGGGCAAATATAATTATATTTTAATTTAATTATTAAGTATAAATTATTTTTTAAGAAAATGCCCTAAAAATATCCATTCCGTTGGCATATAAAACTAATCCAAGCAATAAGAAAACTCCAATCATAGTAGCATATTCCATAAACTTATCATTAGGTTTTCTGCCAGTTACCATTTCATATAGTAAAAACATTACATGACAACCATCTAATGCTGGAATAGGTAAAACATTCATAAATCCTAAAATAATAGATAGAAAGGCTGTCATCTCCCAAAATCTTTTCCAATTCCATTTCGCTGGAAAAATATTCCCAATAGTACCAAAACCACCAAGTTGTGACGCACCCTCAGAACTTGCTAAATATTTCATTTGATTTACATAATCAGTTAGTGTGTAATAAGCAGTTTCTGCACCTTTGGTAATACTCTCAAAAAAACCATATTTAAGAGTAGTACCTTCCAAACTATATCTAGGATATATTCCAATTTTTTTATCATCTGTTGAAAATGGAATTACTGTCGTTATCATGTTACCATCTCTAATTAACTCTAATTCAACATAATCAACATTTATTTTTTTTGCTTCTTCTAGATCTTCATAAGTATAAATCTTAGAACCATTAGCT
>NZOB01000051.1 GCA_002693085.1 Flavobacteriaceae bacterium
AATCCAGATAATCCAATTATTGGCTCAAGGTCTTTTGGAGAAGATAAATACAATGTAGCAGATAAAGCATTGTCTTATATGAAAGGAATGCAATCAAAAAATTTGTTAGGTTCAGCTAAACATTTTCCTGGACATGGAGATACGAAAACAGATTCTCACTATACTTTACCATTAATTTCTTTTAGTGAAGAAAGGATCGATAGTATAGAGCTTTATCCATTTAAGAAACTGATCGACAATAATATTGCTTCAATTATGACTGCTCACTTGAATATTCCAAGTCTTCAGGAAGGCAATTTGCCATCTACATTATCTAAAAAAATATTAACTAATTTACTTAAAGATGATCTTGGTTTTCAGGGATTAATTGTGACTGACGCATTAGATATGAAGGGTGTTGTTGATTTTTCAAAAAAAGAGTACGCTGACGTGAGTGCAATGAATGCTGGTAATGATATATTATTAATGCCAAATGATTTAGACGAAAGTGTTAAACAAATAAAAAAAGCACTTTCAAGAAAAAAAATATCTAATGAAAGACTTGAAGAATCTGTAAAAAAGATATTAATGGCTAAATATAAGGTTGGTTTACATGAATTTAAACCTATTGTAAAAACAAATATTGTTGAAGAAATGAATGAAGAAGTTGATTATGCTCTATTAGATAAAATTGCTTCCGAATCTATAACAATAGTCAAAAATGAAAATCAAATTTTACCCTTTAGAAATGTAAGTGATGAAAAAATTGGATATTTAAAACTTGGAGATGATAATCACGATTCATTTCTAAATTTCTTAAATAAATATCATAGAATTGAAGAAGTTCAAATTGATGATAATTTTAATTATGAAAAATTATCTAATTATGATAAAATAATCATAGGGTTTCATAAGACAGATAAATCTCCATTTGAAAAATTCAGATTTGAAAAACAAGAAGTTGATTTAATTGAAAATATCAAGAAATTGACTGATTTAGTACTCGTTATTTTTGCTAAACCTTACAGTGTATCAGATTTAAACATAGATCATATTGAGTCTATTGTTATAGGATATCAAAATTCTGAAGTTTTTCAACAGAAAGCAGCTCAAGTAATTTTTGGTGCTATTCCTGCCAAAGGAAAATTACCAGTTAGTATTCATAAAAATATTCCTGTCAACACTCAAATTAAAACTAAAAAGCTTAATACGGTTGGATTTTCTCATTACTTGAATAAGGGTTTTGATGAAAATAAGTTAAATAAGGTAGATTCTTTAATTAATTATGCTATTAAAAAACNAATGCTCCCTGGAGCACAATTGGTAGCGATGAAGGATGGACANATAGTTTACAATAAATCNTTTGGNTATTTTACATACCAGAAAAAAAAAAAAGTTAATTCAAAAACTCTTTTTGATTTAGCTTCTTTGACAAAAATCTTAGTTAGTGTTCCTTTAATGATAAANGAGTTTGATTCAAATAATCTAAATTTAAGTTCAACTTTATCAGATATATTGTATGATGAAAATCTCGGAAACAAATCAAATTTAAGATTTGATGAAATGTTTTCTCATCAGTCAGCGTTAATACCTTGGATACCTTTTTATGAGGAAACTCTTGATTCNTTGAAAAAAAATCAAATAGATAAATTCTATAGCACTTTTAAAACAAATAAATTTTCAACTCGTGTTAGTGAGAATTTATACATGAATAACTATTGGAATGATACAATATTTAAAAGATTAATNGATAGCGATTTNTTGGATGTTAAAGAATANAAGTACAGTGATGTNCCTTATTATTTTATCAAAAAATANTTTGAAAAAAANTATAATTCATCTCTTGATGATATAATTAAAGAAGAAGTTTTTAATAAGATTGGAGCNTTTTCACTAACATATAANCCAAGATTANATTATNAAATAAGTCAAATTGCACCTAGTGAAGANGATGATTATTTTAGATTCAGTAAACTTCAAGGTTTTGTTCATGATATGGGAGCTTCNATGCAAGGAGGTGTTGGAGGTCATGCTGGATTATTTGGAACNGCAGAAGATGTNTCAAAAGTGATGCAACTNTTTTTAAACAAAGGTACTTATGCTAATAATAAAATTTTTTCCTCTGTTANCTTTGATTTATTNAATAAAAGACATTTTAATNAGAACAGACGTGGTATAGGGTTTGATAAACCNCAACTAGATGAGAATNTTCTTTCAACTTGTGGGTGTGTTTCAGATGAAAGCTTTGGACATTCAGGTTTTACAGGAACATATGCATGGGCAGACCCTGAAGATAATCTTGTGTATGTGTTTTTATCAAACAGGACATATCCAACAATGAGAAATAATATGATAAGTGAATATAATATAAGAACTGAAGTTCATCGTCTAATTAAAGAAGCTTCAGAATAACTTATGAAGATTGTAATTGTTTGTTATCCAACTTTTGGTGGTAGTGGTGTATTAGCTACTGAATTAGGTCATAAACTGGCTGAAAACGGTCATGAAATTCATTTTATTGCATATCAGAAACCAGTAAGACTTAACCCTGATAATAATAAAGTTTATTTTCATAAAGTTAATGTTCCTTTCTATCCTTTATTTAATTTTCAACCATATGAACTTGCTTTATCCAGTAAGTTAGTCGATGTATGCTTAAAATTTAAAATAGAATTAATCCACGTACATTATGCAATTCCTCANGCTTATGCTGCATATATGGCTAAAAAGATGCTTAAATCATCTGGAATGAATGTTCCACTTGTCACAACATTGCACGGTACAGATATTACACTAGTTGGAAACCATCCTTTTTATAAACCTGCGGTTAAGTTTTCAATTGAACAGTCTGATGTTGTAACATCAGTTTCAGAAAGTTTAAGACAGGATACTNTTGATTTNTTTGGAGTTGAAAGAGAAATTAAGGTTGTTTCTAATTTTGTGGATTTAGATAAATTTAAAACTCAGCTTTTAAGATGTAACGTAGATAATGAAAATTATAAGGTTATAACTCATGTTAGTAATTTTAGACCTGTAAAAAATATAAGAGGAGTAATTGAGTTTTTTGAAAAAATCTCAAAAAAGATTAAATGTAAATTTAAGTTAATAGGAGAGGGGCCAGAACTAGAATTAGCAAAGCAACTTATTAATGATAAAAATATAGATAATGTACAGTTTTTAGGAAACACTCAGGAAGTTGAAAAAGAGCTTTGCCATTCAGATTTATTTATTCTTCCATCAAAGACAGAAAGCTTTGGTTTAGCTGCTCTTGAAGCAATGGCATCAAAAGTTGTTGTCATATCTTCAAATTCAGGTGGTTTGCCTGAAGTTAATGTTCATGGTGAAACAGGCTATTTATCTGATTACAATGATATTAATACAATGGTAGGATATGCTGAGAGTGTATTAAATGATGAAAATAAACTAAATGAAATGAAAGAAAAGGCATTTCTTAGAGCTCAAAAATTTGATATAAATAAAATAATTTATAACTACGAGGATATATATAAATCTGTTATTTAGGATTATAAATTTTCTTAGCATTTTTGTAATTAAACTCCTTATCAAAGCTCATTTTCTTAGTTCCAAAGTTTTTATAAATATCCATCTGATCTGAGTAATGTTCTGAATCCTTGTGATCACTAGCACCATAAGAGATAATTGATTCAATTTCAGTTTTGTTTTCAGTGAATTTTGCAAATTGTATGTAAGATTCTCCATGAGTTACTCTAATTTTTCCATCTTTATAATTAGATGCATTCATAGCTGTTATCACATCTTGCATTCCCCAAATGGGTATTTCTTTATCCCCTCTAACAAGCTTCTGATAATCACCAAGTTTAACTTTTGTGGTTTTAAAATTCTTCAGCATTTTTTCTTTTACATCTCTTAAAGATTGTGCAATGATATCTTTACCAAAATTTCTATTTATATATCCTTTTCTGTAGTATTTATCTAAATTATAATAGAACATTGCATATGTCCCCGCTCCAACAGATTCTACATTTGTTTTTCTATCCCAATTTTGTATTTCTATTAATAACTCTTTTATTTCAGGATAATCATCAGGTTTCATTTCAAATAAATTGTTTACACTCATAAAACTGTAAGTAAAAGGGCTAGGAAAGGTATGATCATACTTTATCTCCTTGAAAGCATTATAATCAATTGATTCATACGAATTAATGAGTTCAAAAATTCTTGTGCTTCTGTTGTTATCATATAGCTCAAAATTCATGTTTTTAGCATAATCTTTTGGGTTTGGATTTTCATCTAAAGAAGTTGATTTAAAAGGGCTATGATTTGCATTGTAAACATAACCAGATTTTGGACTAATCACTTGAGGAAGTTCTTCAGTTTTATAATACTCATTCCACAATGTTTTTTTAGTATTTCCAGGAACAATAGTTGTCCAATTATAAGCATTATTTCTTTTTGGAATTATTCCATTTGATATATAAAATATTGTATCATTCTTATCTGCATATCCTATGTTATAACCAGGAATTTGATTCATCTTTAAAATATCATAAAATTCATTAAAACTTTGAGCTTTATTCATTTTCCACCATTGTTCAAGTCCTCTTATATGAAATAAAGATGCAGTTCTTACAGAATAAAACCCATTTTTGTTTTTTAAAGTTGGTCCATAAATACTTTCATAATATTTTTTCTTAACCCTTATAGGAATACCTAAAATTTTAATATATGCCTTTGCTTTAAATGTTTTTAATTTTAGAATTTGATTATCAAACTTATAGTGATTCTTGTCAATCATTTCAAGTTGAAAAATATCTGTTTTGTCTGGGTAGTTGACAGTGTGGGTCCATCCTAAATTTTCGTTTGTTCCAGTAAGAATACAAGGAGCCCCGGCAAAAGTAGCTCCTATAATATTTGTCCCTTCTTCACTGACAAGATGAGCTTCATACCATGAGGTTGGTCCATCTAGTGGTTGATGAGTATTTATCCCCAAATAAGTCTCACCGTTCTTTGTAATATTGGTACTAAAAGCAAATAAGTTAGAACCAAGCTTGTTTTCATCTAAAAATGAAATATTTTTTAAATTATTCTCAATAATTGATCTTACAGCTTTATCACCTTCACTAGATATAAAAAGTTGTAAAAAAGAATATTTTACCATTTTCTTTGGTGTTATAGGAAACAATTGCTTTACAAGGACTTGATCTGGATGTAGTTCAGCAAATTTGTTTATTCCTTGAGCATATCCTTCTACTATTTTCATAAAACCTTTATCTATAGTATTGTACAAACTNTCAACAACATAATCAGATCTAATCAGTTGAGTTAAAAAATCAGCAGGCGCTCCTCTTAATCCAATATGCTTACTTAAAAGACCATTTCCTGCTAAATATGCTTCTTGAATAGTTTTAAAATCATCCTCAGAATGTGCCCAAGCTAATCCATATGCTAACTCTGCATCAGTTTTAGCATATATGTGAGGAACTCCAAAACTATCTCTTAAAATTTCAATATTATTAACATCTATTTTTTGAGAGAAAGTAGTATTACTTATAAATAAAACAGTTAAAATTAAAACGAGTCTTTTCATAATGCATATATAACAAAAAACCCGCCAAATAGGCGGGTTTTATATGTATAAATACAATTCTAAATGTTAGTAACCGTAGTTCTGAACAATATTAGGATTAGCATTTCTTTCTGAAAGAGAGATTGGGAAAGCAAATCTATAGCTTCCCGCAGCAGGAGCACTTCCAGTTAAGTCATCATATGTTTGATCAAATACATTAACCAAAGGCATATCGATTCCACTTCTTGCGATATCGTAGAATCTGTGACCTTCACCGAAGAACTCTCTTCTTCTTTCAAGCATGATATTAGCAACAGTAGCGTCTGTTAAAGTAGCATTTCTGATAGCTTGAACATTGTTAAGATATGTTTTAGCTGTAGCAGCGTCACCAGCTCTTAACATTGATTCAGCATAAATTAAATGCATTTCTTCAACTCTAATTACTTTGTTGTTATCAGTAAAGTCCATTGATGGCCATTTACCTAACATAGTTAAGTAACCACCTTCCATTCCGATCATACCATTTGCAGTATATCTGATGTCAGTTGATTCATACACATCATGTACATCATCAGCTCCATCACCTTCTACAATTCTGATATCTCCGTATGTTGGACCTCTATAAATATTAGCTACACCATTAATTCCAGCGTTGTCAGTACCTGAAGCAGCAATCTCGAATAAAGAGTTTACAGCATCATCAGTATACCAACTAGCCATATATCCAGAAGGACCTACAGCAGCTTTTGGCCAATTGTCTAATACCCATTTAGAAGCACTAGCAGCAGCAGCATAATAACCGCTGTCTACAGAACCATAGTAGTTAGCAGCTCTTGCTAAAATAGCGTAAGCAGCACCTTTGTTCATGTACTGTGCATCAGTAGAAGTATTGTTCATCATTGAAATACCTTGTTGAATATCAGCAACAATATTATTAACGTTAGATTCAACTGAATCTCTAGATGGAGATAAGTTTGCAGGATCTCTATATGTTTTTACATAAGGTACTCCTAAAGAACTTTTTCCACCTTGTCCGCTTACAAAATGTTGCCCATATTGTTTAAGTAAATCAAAATGAGCTAAACCTCTAATTGCATATGCTTGACCAACTGTGTGATTAATAGCATTAACATCACCTTCAAGACTAGCGTGATCTGCTTGAATAACGATATTACAGATTGCTATTACACCATAAATGGTTCCCCACGGTCCATATCCATTTGGACTAAAGTCCATAGATGCTGAAAATGTTCTACCAGAATTAGCGTTAGAGAAGAAGTTATCAGATCTTACCTCTCCATCGATAATAATGTTTCTAGCATAATAACCAGAAGAAGACATTCTATCATATGCACCGTTTAATACTGAAGCTAAATCNCCAGCATTCTGNATTCCAGTCTCAGAACTCTTAGCCATTGCTAAAGTCGGTTCTAGGTCATCATTACCACATGAAAAAACAATGAATAACGATGATACTAATAATAAATTTTTATATATATTTTTCATCTTATTAAAATTTTAAGTTAGCACCAACTGAGATAGATTTCAAGATAGGCGTGTAGATTTCCCAACTTCCATTAGTTCTAATTTCTGGATCAATTGGTAAATCAGCCTTCGTCCAAGTGAATAAGTTTAACCCTTTTACAAAGAAGTTAACTCTATCAAACCCAGAGTTTCCTAAAAGTGACTGAGGAAGATCATAACTTACAGTTAAGTCTCTTAATCTTACAAAGTCTCCATCATATAAAAATCTTGTAGAGTTTCCAGATCCTGATGTAGTTGTACTAGTTGACCAAATCATTTTTGGTACATCAGTTACATCACCAGGCTTCTGCCATCTCTTTAAAAGTCTTTGATCACCTTGATAATATCTAGTTGATAATAGACCTGTTTGCATAGAGTACCAACCCCATCTTTCATAGATTTTATGACCACCTGTGAANTAGAAGTTAGCATCAANNGCNANTCCTTTNNAGTTNANTCTNGTNCCAATACCACCAGANTAAGTNGGNATTCTTTCTCCTACCCAAGANTGATTAGCAGCTGTCATTGAATAAGTGANTTCATTGCTNTATCCTTCTTCAGGAGTTTCATCTCCACCAATAATCCAGTAAGGTCTACCGTCATTAGAATCAACACCACCATAAGTTCTTAAGAACCAAGCGCCAATTGATCTACCAACTCTACTTGCATTATATCCACCGTCAAGGTTAATATCATTTCCTTGAGCATCTTGTGCTAATTCAAGGATTTCATTATCGTTAGTAGCATAGTTACCATATAATGACCAAGAGAAATCACCTGCTTTTAATACCGTAGTATCAAATTCAACTTCAATACCTTGGTTTCTAACTTTACCTACGTTCATAGTATAAGAACTGTGACCTGTAGTTAAAGATAATGGTACACTTTGAAGTAAATCTTCTGTGTCTTTAATATAGTAGTTAACACTCGCAGTAAATCTGTCGTTGAATAATCCAAAGTCAACACCAATATCAGTTAAAACAGCAGTTTCCCAAGAAATAATCGGGTTTGAGAATGATGATGGAGTAATTGTTCCATTATCATTATACGAACCACCGTAAGAGAATAACGATTGATATCTGTTAAGACCAATAGCGTTATTTCCTGACTCACCGTATGATGCTCTAAACTTAAGATTGTTAATTACAGCATTATCAGCTAGGAAATTTTCGTTTGAAACGTTCCATGCAACACCAGCCGACCAGAAGTTACCAAATCTATAATCAGAAGCAAATCTTGAAGATCCATCATTTCTAAAAGATAAATCAACAATATACTTGTCTTTATAAGAATAGTTAACAAGTGCTAAGTATGATAGGTTTTTCCAATCAGAGAAACTACCTGCTGCAGACTGGTTAGTTTGGAAACTACTTGGGTATATTAACCCCATAGCTGCAACATTCTCACCATATGAATAGTTAGATAAAAACTTATTCTTTTGGAATCTTTGAGAAAGTAAAGCAGAAATAAAATGCTCGTTTTCTCCTAAAGTTATATCATATTCAAGGTTGTTCTGAGTTGTCCAGTTAAATGTTCTTGAATTTGTCATGTATGATGTTCCATTTTCTGATTTACCACCACCATGTTCAGGACTTTCGTATGAATGTACGTTAGCATTGATGTAGTCAATACCAAAAGTTGTTCTAAACTTAAGTCCATCCATAATCTGATAAGTAAATTGATTATTAGAAATTGCTCTTGTAGCTTCGTTTCTATTAATATTATTATCAGCTAAGTATAATGTATTAAAAATACTTGTTGGAGGATTAATATTCCATGATCCATCAGCATTTTTTGGCTGAATCCAAGGAGACATAAATACTCTAGTCATCTGAGGAGCTGCAAAATATGAACCACCTTCAAATTGACCTTCTTGAATTGAGTTAGCAACTCTGTTGCTAGACTGAAGTGTTACTCTTCCAGATTTTCTTGTGTAAGCTAGAGATCCTGTTACACTTTCAAAGTTAGTACCTACAGAAGTACCTTCTTGATCTGTATAAGAAAGAGACATTCTAAAGTTGTCTTGAGCTGAACCACCCGAAGCAGATACATCATACTTTTGATATACAGCATCTTCAACTTTTACTAATTCATCCCAGTTACCGTCAACTCTTCCACCAGCGTCCCAAGCAGCTGCACCAGCAAATACTCTAAGGACATAATCAGTTGCTCTTCCTCTGTCCCAACCATATGAGTTCATAAGAGTTTCAGCACCCAATTCTAATCTTTGGTTACCTGTTAACATTGGTCTTTCATCAATTGCATAGTTTTGGAATCCATAAGATGAACTTACTTGATAACTTACTTTACCAGCAGTTCCTTTTTTAGTTGTAATTACAATTACACCATTAGAACCTCTAGCACCATAAGCTGCAAGAGAAGCAGCATCTTTAAGAACAGTAATACTTTCTATATCATTTGGATTGATCATAGATAATACACCCATATCTAATCCAGTTCTTCCGTTAACAGCACCACTACTAATTAGTTGTCCATCAATTACGAAAGCAGGAGCATTACTACCTGTTAAAGATCCTTCACCACGAATTCTGATTTGTTGTTGTGAACCTGGAGTTCCTGAAACACCTACAATCCTTAAACCAGCAACTCTTCCCATAAGAGCCTGATCAGGAGATGAAACAGCAACACCTTCAATTAATTCAGATCCAACTACAACAGAACCAGATGTTAATCTTTTTCTATCACGCGAGGTGATACCTGTTACGACAACTTCCTCTAATGCTGTACTGCTTTCAAGAGATACATTGACAGTAGACGAAGATCCAACTGTAACAGTTTGACTCGTGTACCCAACATAACTGAAAACTAGTACATCACCCTCAGAAGCTGAGATTGAGTAGTTACCATCAAAATCAGAGGTAACCCCAATCGACGTTCCTTGTACTACAACTGTAGCTCCAGGTAATGGCAATCCATCAGAATCGGTAACTGTACCAGAAACTGTTCCTTGCGCAAAACCTATAAGCCCAGTCATGATAAATAACAAGGAAAATAGTCTTACTAAGTTTTTCATTTAAAATGTTTTATAGTTATCCTACCAAATATGTTAAAATTTTGTTAACAAAACAAGTTATTTTTGTTAAAACTATACCTGAAACAACCAACTCTTATTTATTGTTTTATAATTACTTTTACAATAGATAGTTTGTTATTATGAAAACTGGATACTTTAATCAATTAAAAAATACTGAAATTCCAGGGGTAATATCAATATCTTTAATGCCTTCAGGCTTTGATTTTGTAAAATTTGAGTTTAAAGCTTTAGCTCCAAAATGGAAACTTAAAGAGCTTTTTAGAAAAAATAAAATTGATGAATTTTTTTTTATACAACAGTATAATAATCAGCTTGAGTTGTTAAATCCTAAATCTACTTTTGATCACATAATATCACTTGCAGATGGTAATGAGCCTATTTTAATGACACATGGTAATAAAACAAAGTTTTGTCATAGGCATTTGGTTGCACAATGGTTTTTAGAAAAGTTAGGTCTGGATATTGAAGAATATGAAACTGGTAAAGTTGTTAGAAAAAATGGATATATGAAAAAAATTGATAACCCTACTTTATTTGAATGAAACACATACTTAAATTTTTAATTATCATTATTATTGTTTCTTGTCAAACTGAGGATAATAATGATATTGTTTCTAATGAGAGAAGATCAGAGGTTATGGTTGAAAATAATGTGTTTAAAATTTCATACAATGAGCTAAAAGAACAACCTAATTGGATAGAGTATACGGTAAAGGATTTTGTAAAAGTAGCCGATCGAGGAAATATGGATTTTTACTTAGTTAAAGATATATGGACATCAAGCGATAGTGACTATTATAACAATCCGTGGGATAAAGGTCATATGGCACCTGCTGGATCATTTACAGATTCTTGGTCAAATTTAGAGCAGACCTTTTCTTATGTTAATTGTGCTCTTCAAATTGATAACTTAAATAGAGGAGAGTGGAGAGAACTTGAAGAAGAAGTAAGAGATTTAGCAAAATCTTTGGGTCCAATAAAAGTTCGTATTGAATTAAACTTCTCCTCTGAAAGTCAAGTTCTACCTACAGGAGCAACAATTCCTGATGGATTTTATAAATTTTTAACTTTCAATGATGGTTCAAAAAAGTGTTATTACTTTGAAAATCAACCTACTGACAGAAACTGGACTGAATATGAAATTAATTGTAATTAAAAATTAAGTTTATTTAAAACAGACTTTCTTCCAACTCTTTTTGTTATAATATCATTTTTAATATTCCATCCTCGAGCTGGTGAAAAAGCTCTAGCATAATATATTATTTGGAGGTGGAGTTTATTCCACAACTCTTTTGGAAACAACCTCTTTGCATCTTCTTCAGTTTTTTTAACACTCTTTCCATTCGATAAGCCCCAT
>NZOB01000052.1 GCA_002693085.1 Flavobacteriaceae bacterium
CTTGAAAAAAATTATTTTCCAACTCCTTACTATGGGGTTGAAATAAGATTTGTAGATGAATAAATACTATAACTATAAAGCATAATTAATGGGTGATTAGCTCAGTTGGTTCAGAGCACTACCTTGACAGGGTAGGGGTCACTGGTTCGAATCCAACACGGAACACATTTATTTTGAAAACCATTTGTGTTTACCAAAATAATTTTCTGGAATGTTTTTTTTATTAATTAGATACCAATCTAAGCCTGAAAGAACACTATTTAAGTATTTTTTTAAGTTTGGCTTAACTATGAAGTGATGTGGAATAAAAGAAAATATTTTACTTTTTTCTCTTAAAAAGTGAGGATAAACTTCAATCGACAAGTATACAGAATTTTTTTCTTCAAAAATTTCCCAAATTACTAGAGATTTTTTTCCATTTTTTCTACCAATTAATAATTTATAGCCTTTGTTTTCATGCCATTCAATAAAATTTCTGATTAATTTAAAATCGTTCAGGTAAATTAGCTCATCTGATGATCCTTCGCCAGGCCATTTGATAATCTTATTTGATTTACAAAAAGGATGAAATAATTCCAGATTGTTAGGAGAAGAAATTAGATTCCAAATTTCTTCTTTACTTGAATTAATTCTTTTTGTTAATTTAATACTCCAAGATTTTTTATAGTCAATCACTGAAACGAACATAATTTTATTTTATGATATTTCAAAAAGAAATAGTACTAAGACCTTATCCTAGAGGATTTCATTTGATTAGCGATCAAGTATTTGATGAATTACCTAAAATTAGTGGAATAGTTAATGTATTTATTAAACATACATCAGCTAGCTTAACAATTAATGAGAATGCNGATCCTAGTGTTCGAGTTGATTTTGAAAATCATTTTAACAANNTAGTNTCTGAGAATGATGATCATTACACTCATACNATNGAAGGTCCTGATGATATGACTTCNCATATAAAAAGCTCTATTATNGGTTCATCAGTTAATTTTCCTATAANAGATGGGATTCCCCAAATGGGCATTTGGCAAGGAATATATCTTTGTGAACACCGAAATAGAGCATCNTCNAGAAGATTATTTATCACAATNATTGGAGAATAAATTGTTATCAAAAATTAATTTCATAATTTGAAAAAAAAATCATGAAATATTTATCTCTTTTAATTACTTTTTTTTGTTTTTTTTCATATTCTCAAAATTTTGATAAAAGAATTAATGAGTTAATACAAGAAAATATCGAAGAAACTATTGAGCTTAGACACTGGCTTCATCAAAATGCAGAATTAAGTAACCGTGAGTTCAAAACAGCAGAAAGAATTGCTCAAGAACTTCGAAAAATGGGTTACAATCCTAAAACAGGTATTGCCAAAACTGGTGTAGTAGCAATTTTAAATGAAGGCAAAGCAGGACCAGTAGTTGGACTAAGAGCTGATATTGATGGCCTTCCAGTNAAAGAGAGAGCAGATATACCTTGGGCATCTAAAATGACAGGCNTATACAATGGAGAAGAAGTTCCTGTTATGCATGCTTGTGGACATGATATGCATACTGCTATATTATTGTCAACAGCCAAAATATTATATGAGATAAAAGATGAAATTCCAGGACAGGTAAAATTTATTTTTCAACCAGCTGAAGAAGGTGCTCCACCCGGAGAAGAAGGAGGTGCAGAATTAATGGTTAAAGAAGGAGTTTTAAAAAATCCAGATGTTGATGCAATTTTTGGACTTCATGTTTGGTCTGGAATTTATGCTGGACAAGTNTACCTTAGACCTGAAGGAATTATGGCTGCAGTTAATGAATTTAGAATTGACTTAAAAGGTGTTCAAACTCATGGCTCAACACCGTGGACAGGAAAAGATCCAATTGTAACTGCTTCACAAATTGTTAATTCGTTACAAACTATTGTTAGTAGAAGTTTGCCTCTTACTGAAGCAGGTGCAGTTGTAACTATAGGAAGTATTCATGGAGGGGTAAGAAGTAATATAATACCTGAGGATCTATACATGTTGGGAACAATTAGAACTTTGGATAAGAATATGAAAGACATAGTTTTAAGAAGATTAGAAGAGATAGTTTATAATGTTGCAAAATCTAATAATATTGAAGCTAAAATCACATATTTAGTATCATATCCAATAACATACAATGATCCTTTTTTATATGAAGAAGTACTCCCCACTCTTAATAGAGTTAATGGAGAAAAAAATGTTAATCTAATGAAGGCAATTACTGGTGCTGAGGATTTTTCTTACTTTCAGGAAAAAGTTCCAGGTGTTTATTTTTTTATAGGTGGATCTAAAATTGGGTCTGATCTTTCAAAAGTTGCACCTCACCATACACCTGATTTTTATGTTGATGATTCTGCCATTGAAACTGGAATTAGATCAATGACATCCTTAACAATAGATTATCTTCTCAATAATTAATTATTAGGGGCTTTTCTTTTCTTTGAGATTTGTTCATAAGCATAGCCTATTTCGTAAAGCAATTGCTCGCTTTTTGATTTTCCTATAAATGTTAATCCTGCTGGTCTGTTATCATTTCTAAAACCCATTGGAACAGTTAAGCATGGGTTGTGAGCAACAGCTGCATAACCAGCATGATAATTATTAATTGAAATAACCGCATCTAAATCATATTTATCATAAGCTGAATCAAAAAATTCATTTCCGTTAAATGATAACCTTTCTTTCAATAATTTAAAATCAGTTTTACTCATAGTGTCTTTAATTATGCCTTCAAAAATACCTTGACCATATGGAGCTCTTGTAACTGAATCCAAAGAATTATAATCTATAATAGACTTAATATCCTTGACCAAAAGATTTTCATTTCCATAGTCATTGAGATATTTAACTAAATCTGTTCTCATGTCTTCATCTAAAAGTTTTCTGAAATTAGGAAGAGAAATATTTTGGGGTTCAATCTTTATTAAATTAGCACCTTTTGACTTTAATAAATCAATGTTCTTTCTGTAAAGTGAATCCTCCTCGTAATAATTAGAATAATACCCGAGTTTATAATCTTTAAGATTAGCATTTTTAACTGAATCTATGTCTACAGGTTTCATGTCATAGGAATAAGAATCATTTTCATCTAATCCTATAATTGCGTTCATAACTATTATGTTATCTATCACAAATTTTGTCATTGGCCCTGCAGTATCCAATGTAGAAGAAATTGGCACAATTCCAGATCTACTGACAGAACCTATCGTAGGCTTCATTCCAACAAGAGAATTTGAAGATGAAGGCGATAATATTGATCCTGAAGTTTCAGATCCAATAGAAACTGAACTTAGATTTGATGCTGTTGCTACACCACTCCCTGAGCTCGAACCACCAGTGTCAATTTTTTTTCTTCCGTATGGATTTAATGTTTGACCTCCCATCGCACTATATCCGTTAGGACATCCTAAACAAAAATAATTAGCCCATTCGCTGAGGTTAGATTTTCCTAAAATTATTGCACCCGAATTTTCTAATTTTTCTACTATGTGAGCATCTTGTGTAAAATTATCTTTTAAACTGTAAGCTCCAGCAGTAGTTGCCAGTCCTTCAAATCCAACATTATCTTTCAAAAGAATAGGAATTCCATAAATAGAATTCATATTAACATTAAGATTTTTATCTCTTAACTTGGCTTCACTGAGAGCATTTTTATTAATTGAGATAATTGAATTTAAATATTTTTCTTTGTCAAATTCAATTAGATAAATTCTGGATAAATAAAAAAGAGTAAGTTCATAATATGAAAATTTTCCCTTAGAAATACTGATTTGAATTTCTGGTATTGATTTTTCAATTATCAGGTTTTTAATTTCATCATATCTAGTTTTAAGAAATATTGAAATTTCATTCTCATATCCATTTATAAGATCGTTTTTATTGTTTGAAATGCTTTGAATTCTTTTATATCTAAGTCTTTGATTTTCATTTTCTGAATTCTCAATGATTTCTGAGGATTGATCATAGTTTATCCATTTTTTTAAATCATTTTGACTGCACGATATGATAGAAAGTAGTAGAACTAGTAATATTATTTTTTTCATAGTATTCTATTAAAAATTTCTTCCATTTTCATTCCTCTTGACCCCTTGATTAGGATATTAGTTTCATTAATTTGATTGTTATTTTCAAAAAAATCACCTTTGTTTTTATAAAAGTAATTTGATGAATTATTATTTTTTAGTCTGTAAAAAATCTGACCAATAAAAATACATTTATCAATCTTTTTTGAATTACAGAGCTTTATAACTTTTTCATGTTCTTTTTCCTCATGTTTTCCAAGCTCATACATATCTCCTAATATCACCATTTTATTTCCATCAATTTTTTCAAATGATTCTATGGCTGATTTCATACTTGTAGGGTTGGCGTTATATGCATCAAGAATAATTTTTTTATTGTTTTTTTCAATAAATTCAGATCTATTAATACTAAGATTAAAGTTTTTTAATTTTTTAGAGATATCATTAATATCAATTTTAAAATTTAAACCGATNGAAATTGCTGCACACAAATTGGAAAAGTTATAATCNCCATAAAGATTAGTATTTANAGTNATTCCATTGTATTTAACACTTACATAGTTTTTTGAAATATTTACAAAATGATAATTTGAATTATCATTGTTGCCAAACGATATTGTATTGTTATTTAAGAATTTTTTTTGCTNTATATCGTCATGGTTGATTAGTAATGTTTTGTTGTTTTTAATTAACCAATTATACAATTCAGTTTTAGCTCTAACAACACCATCTAAATCAATAAATCCCTCAAGGTGAGCTTTTCCAAAATTTGTAATATATCCAATATCAGGATGTGTCAAATTAGTGAGGAATTCGATTTCTCCAAAATTACTTGCCCCCATCTCAATAATTGCAATTTCTGTATCAGGCTTTATTTTAAGAAGACTTAATGGAACACCAATGTGGTTGTTTAAATTTCCATCAGTGCACACAGTATTATATTTAATTTCAATTATAGATTTAAAAAGCTCTTTCGTTGTTGTCTTACCATTACTTCCAGTTAATGCAATAACTTTTGCAGAAGATTTTAATCTATTAAANTTTGCAAGGTTTTGTAATGATTCAAGAGCNTTTTCTACTTTAATTAAACTATCTTGATTTAAATCAGATTCAAGATCTTTATCTATAACAGCATAACTTGCACCTTTTTTAATTGCTTCAATGGCGTAATCATTACCATCAAAGTTTGGTCCTTTCAATGCAAAAAAAATTGAATTAGGAATAATTTTTCTAGTNTCAGTNGATACTAAATAATTACATTCAACAAATAGNTTATGTAATTTACTAANCTCCATTAATTAAAGATAAATTAAAGTGAAATGTAAAAATAGAAAGAATTACCTTTTCTTAGGCTTACTAACGTTTCTAGATTCTCCTAAATATGACATAGCGCATCTAAAACCAATAAAGTTTGTAGTCATATATTCAGGTAAAAATCTTCTTTGAGCTGGATCTAAATAATACGATCTATCAAGCCAAGAACCTCCCTTGTAAACTCTGGTATCATTACTAATCAATGATGTACTTGTTGAAGAGAAATCTAAATTTTCAGAATTTTCAGGTGAGTTATACATATTTTGCTCTTGATCCTCACCCATAGCAAAGAACCTTGAAGATTCGGCATCACCATCTCTAAAATNTCTGTTATCAGAAGCACTGTAATTAGTTCGTAATAAATCAAGTGAGTCTAATGATACTTCAACTAGATCTCCAGGAAGATTTTTAATTAAAATTCTTCCATTAGGNANAATTTCATATTGCTCAGAAAAATTTTCTCTNGTTACAGTTGTTACTCTTCCATCNTCATCAATGAGTGGTTTTGAGTACAAATTCCCACGATAGTAGTTAAAGTCATTGGCTTCATCGTCAATTATTGGTCTATATACATCCGCTACCCATTCAGCTACATTTCCAGCCATTCCAAATAATCCAAAGCTATTTGGAGGATATGATCTAACGGAGGAAGTTATTCCTGACCCAGTTTCAGACCAACCAGCAATTCCGCCATAATCTCCTTTACCTAATTTATAATTAGCCAATTGATCTCCTAGTGTTTTTTTCTTTTGAGATCTAGTATATTCACCCTCCCAAGGAAATTTCTTCTTTCCTCTGTACACATTTCCAGCTCTTAATTCATTTAGTCCGAGTGCAGCATATTCCCACTCAGTTTCTGTAGGTAATCTATATTCAGGTAGTATTAGTCCTTCCTCAATAGAGGAGTAAATAGTATCATTTTCAGCGACTGACTTATCACCAATTACTGATGATATCTTACCATCGTATGTACTATTTGGATCAATTAAATATGTTTTTGTATTGAACGATAATTTAGAATTAGGATTCAGAACTGAATCGCGATTCAAATATCCTTTTTCAGCTAAAATTCTTTCATTAACTCTATGTGTTCTCCACTTGGCAAAATTGTTTGCTTGATGCCAACTTACTCCAACAACTGGATGATTTTGGAATGCAGGGTGACGTAAATAGTTATTAACCATATCNTCATTGAAACCTAAAGGATTTCTCCAAACTAATGTATCNGGAAGTGCAGCTAAATAAATTTTATTAAGTTCTTGATCTTTACCATACATTCTCTTTAACCAATCCAAATATTCTAAGTACATNATATTGGTAACTTCGGTTTCATCCATAAAAAATGACCTTACATACTGTTGAGAAGGTGTNTTGTTCCAATCGTGCATGACATTATCTTTAGCATTACCTTTAACAAAAGTACCTCCCTGNATAAAAATCATTCCAGGAGCTGTCTGCTGACCCTTGAACTTGGTATTAAATTTAAAACCTCCATCAGNTGAGTTTATTTTCCAACCTGTTGCTTGAGATATATTTTTTCCTGATTTATAATTATTTCTATTACAACCNANAGATAAAGTCAGGANTGAACACAGTAAAATAATGTATGATTTTTTCATAAATCGTTTGTAAATATATAAAGTTTACTCATATATACATAATAGACTATGTTTAAAGNANATGGTTTATTTATTAATTTAATAACAATAACTNTACCTTGATTTAAATTATTTGATAATTTTANACCATATGAAAAAACTTTTATTTTCAATAGTTATTTTATTTTCATTAAATATTTATTCCCAAAAAGAAAGAAGAGTCATAACTACNGCTGTCCCTTTTTTATTAATNTCATCTGATGCTAGAGCATCTGGTGTTGGAGAGCAAGGGGTTGCAACTTCATTTGATAATTTTTCTCAGCATTGGAANCCCTCAAAATATGTTTTTTCAGAAAATTCCTCAGGTTTTGGTTTTAGCTATACCCCGTACTTAAGTAAGATTGTAAATGATGTTTTTCTCGGTAATTTAACTTATTTTAGAAAAAATTCTGAAAGATCTGCGTGGAGTTTTAGTTTAAAATATT
The DNA here is from genome assembly GCA_002693085.1 of Flavobacteriaceae bacterium. Next base: position 7,436 of record NZOB01000052.1, read on the forward strand.
TTAGTCTTGGTGAAATTGATATTTTACAGAACCCGTTAGATATTCCAGTTATTGAAAGTCCTAACGAATTTACTTTAGACGCAGCTTACTCTCTAAAACTTAATGATAATTTTGGCTTGGGTGTTGCTGGTCGATTTTTATTATCAGATGTCAAACTACAATCATTTGATTCTGAGTCTCAAGCTTCTACCAGTGTAGCTGTAGATATATCTGGTTTTTTCAAATCAGATGTTATTTCATTAGGTAGAAATGATGGAATACTTAGAGCTGGTTTTAATATTTCTAACCTTGGTCCCAAAATGAAATANTCTGATTTAGGACAAGAAAACTTTATTCCTTCAAATTTAAGAATCGGATCTGGTTTTGAATTTTTATATGATAGNAATAATAGTCTTTCAATCACTATTGAGGTTAATAAATTANTNGTACCAACCCCGAATGTCCCTATTTATGATTCATCAAATTCAGAAATAATTGCATANAAACAATCTGATATTGGTTTTTTAAGTGGGATATTNAAATCATTTAATGATGCACCTGATGGTTTTTCCGAAGAACTAAAAGAATTAACTTATAGCTTGGGTCTTGAGTATTCTTTTAATAAGTCTTTCTTTTTAAGAACAGGTTATTTCAGTGAACATGAGTTGAAAGGATCAAGAAAATTTATCACTTTAGGTACAGGTTTTTCAACAAATTCAAATTTAACTTTTGATCTTTCATATTTAATATCAACNTCTGAAATAATTAGTCCACTNGAGAANACTCTAAGATTTTCATTATCATATAATTTATTCTAAAATCAAGGCTAAAAAAACATCATTTCAATTAAGAATAAAGTAATAATTAAATTATCTTTGCACAATATTATATGAGACCAGTAACGAAAGAAACTTATCTAAATTGGTATGAAGAAATGCTTTTCTGGAGAAAGTTCGAAGATAAGCTTGCAGCTGTCTANATTCAACAAAAAGTTAGAGGCTTCTTACATCTCTACAATGGTCAAGAAGCTGTATTAGCAGGTGCTCTTCATGCTATGGATACAGATAAAGACAGAATGATTACAGCATATCGAAACCATGTAATGCCTATAGGTTTAGGAGTGGATCCAAAAAAAGTTATGGCAGAGTTATATGGAAAAAGTACAGGTACATCCAATGGCTTGGGTGGGTCAATGCATATTTTTTCAAAAGAACACCGATTCCATGGTGGCCATGGAATTGTTGGAGGTCAGATNCCTTTAGGAGCTGGTATGGCCTTTGGAGATAAGTATCACGGGCGTGATGCTGTTACCCTTTGCTTTATGGGTGACGGTGCAGTTAGACAAGGTTCTTTNCACGAAACATTAAATTTAGCAATGTTATGGAGTTTACCCGTTGTATTTGTTGTTGAAAACAATGGATATGCAATGGGAACATCTGTTAAAAGAACATCTAATCATACCGATATATGGAAACTTGGTTTAGGTTATGAAATGCCATGTGGTCCTGTAGATGGAATGAATCCTGTCAAAGTTGCTGAAGCTCTNAATGAAGCTATTTCNAGAGCTAGATCTGGNAATGGACCAAGTTTATTGGAAATGAAAACTTACAGATACAGAGGTCATTCAATGTCTGATGCTCAAAAATATAGAACAAAAGAAGAAGTTAATGAGTATAGAAAAATAGATCCTATAACTCAAGTCAAAGATGCTATAATTCATAATAATTATGCAAGTGAAGACGANATTAAGGTAATAGATGATAGAGTAAAAGCTATGGTTGCTGAATGTCAAAAGTTTGCTGAAGAATCTCCATTCCCTGAAATTAATGTCATGTATGATGCTGTTTATGAACAAAAAGATTATCCATTTTTAAAACACAAACTTTAAATGGCTGAAGTAATTAAAATGCCTAGATTAAGTGACACCATGGAAGAGGGNNNNGTTGCTGCTTGGTTAAAAAAAGTTGGTGACAAGGTTAGTGAAGGTGAAATTCTTGCTGAAATTGAAACTGACAAAGCTACAATGGAATTTGAATCTTTCTATGATGGTACTTTACTACATATAGAAATTCAAGAAGGAGTTCCTGCTTCAGTTGATTCATTGTTGTGTATTATTGGGGACGAGGGAGAAGATATATCTCAATATCTCTTATCATCTGAGCAAGATCTTCAAACATCCAATGATAGTAATCAATTAGACTTAGTTGATCAAATTAACGAACAAGAAAATAGTCAAAATGAAGAGTTAATAAACCCAGTATTAGAAAATGAAAATATTTCAGAAATTCAAAATGAAGCTGGATCAATTGACTATATCACTATGCCAAGACTTAGTGATACTATGGAAGAAGGAACGATTTCGACTTGGCTAAAAAAAGTTGGTGATAAGGTTAGTGAGTGTGAAATTCTTGCTGAAATTGAAACTGATAAAGCAACAATGGAATTTGAATCTTTTTATGAAGGTGTTTTAAGTCATATTGCAGTTCAAGAAGGTCAAACAGTCAAGGTAGATGAATTAATTGCAATTATTTCTGAAAATGAAATAGATGTTGATAATGCTCTTAAAAATTATAAAAGTTCTGGATCAATACNAGTNCCTAAATCTGAAAATTTAATTGATGANACTGTTTCAAATGAAGATTNATCACAAACNNAAAANATCCCTGAAATTGAAAANATNAGTTCTNATCAAAGAATTTTTGCCTCTCCANTAGCTAAGAAAATTGCTAAGGAAAAAAATATTGATTTATCATCAGTTACTGGAACAGGTGAAAATGGTAGAATAGTCAAAGAAGACTTACAAAACATTGAGGCTTCAAAAATTGGTGTAAGCTCTGAAATTTCATCACCACCGGTTGATATTTCTGAAAAGAAACCAGTTTTTTCGGGTGACGAAGAATTTACAGAAGTTCAAAATTCATCAATGAGAAAGGCAATTGCTAAAAATTTGAGTCAATCAAAGTTTTCTGCTCCTCATTATTATTTGTCTGTTGAATTTAATATGGACAATGCAATTGCTTTCAGAGAACAGTATAATTCTATTCCAGACACTAAAATTTCATTCAATGACATAGTAGTTAAAGCATGTGCTATAGCCCTTAAAGCTCATCCACAAGTCAATTCTCAGTGGTATGATGATAAGATAAGATTGAATAACTATGTTAATATTGGTGTTGCTGTTGGAATCGAAGATGGATTAGTGGTACCAGTAATAAAAAATGCTGATTTAGAATCTCTTCATTCAATAAATAGTATGGTTAGAGATTATGCTGTAAGAGCAAAATCAAAAAAGCTAAGACCAGATGAAATTGAGGGTAGTACTTTCACAATATCTAACTTAGGTATGTTTGGAATTCAGGAATTCACATCAATTATAAACCAACCAAATTCAGCAATCTTGTCTGTAGGTTCAATAGTAAAAAAACCAGTTGTAATAAATGATAAAGTTATTGTTAGTAATACTATGAAGCTTACCCTTGCGTGTGACCATAGGTCTGTTGATGGAGTAACTGGTTCTTTATTTTTACAGACTCTCAAAGGATATATTGAAAATCCAGTTACTATTTTAGTTTAATTCAATGAAAACAGTCATAATCACAGGTACTAGTTCAGGAATAGGTTTGGAACTAGTAAAGATTTTTGATTCAAAAGGTTTTAATGTGATTTCACTTTCAAGAAATAATTTACCTAATTCAATAAGCTTTTCAGAAAATGTCAATCATATTAAATTTGATATTACAAAAGATTCTAATATCAAATCGTTAGTTGATACATTAAAAATTGAATATAAAGAAATTCACATTCTCATAAATAATGCAGGTAAATTGATAAACAAATCCTTTGAAAATTTTACAGATTCAGAATTTAGATCAGTCTATGACGTGAATTTCTTTGGAGTTGTTAATTTAATTAAATCATTGATGCCTTTTTTTAAAAATAATAGTCATATTGTTAATATAAGTAGTATTGGAGGAATTAATGGGAGTTCAAAGTTTCCAGGTTTGAGCTCTTATTCATCAAGTAAAGGAGCATTAAATATTCTAACTGAAGTTTTAGCTGTTGAGTTTGATAAAGGTCCCTATGTAAACTCACTATCTTTAGGTGCTGTTCAAACACCAATGCTTGAGCTTGCATTCCCTGACTATAAAGCTCCAACAACACCCGAAGAAATGGCTATTTTTATTTACAATTTTTCTACTGCATCTCCGATAATGTTTAATGGAAAAGTAATACCTGTTTCCACATCAAACCCATGATTTCAAAGCTAAAAGAATTCATTCCAATTAATTCGCTAGGATATGTTAGTTCATTAATTGAAAATGAAAAAATAGAAATTAAAATAGTTAATGAAAGATCTACTAAACATGGAGATTTTAAGAGAACTAGAAATGGAGATTATATTATAACTATAAATAAGTTTTCAAATCAATTTAGATTTTTATTAACACTAATTCATGAATTAGCACACTATTTTGTGACTTTAGAATTTAAAAATTCAAAACCTCATGGAAATCTTTGGAAAAATAGATTTAGAAATTTACTTAACCCTATTTTAAATGAGCTTGTTTTTCCAAGGGATTTACTTAAGCATTTAATTAATCATATGAAAAATCCAAAATCCTCATTTTCATATGATATAGAATTATCAAAAGTAATTGATAAATATGATTTGAACGAAAAGGAATATTCATATTTGGATGAAATAGATGATGGACAAATATTTGTCTATGGTGATGGAAATAAATTTNTTAAAAATAAAAAAAGAAGAAAAAGATATCTTTGTACAAACTTGCTTACAAAAAGACAATATCTTTTTCTAGGTAACGCGAAAGTAAAAATATATGAGAACAGTAGCAATTAGTGGATATTTTGATCCAATTCATGTAGGTCACCTTGAGTATATAATCGAAGCCAAAAAACTAGGGGACAAACTGATNGTGATTGTAAATAATAATCATCAATGTGTTCTTAAAAANGGNAAGCCATTCATGGANGAGAATGATAGAGTNACTATTGTTTCTAGNATTAAATANGTTGANGAAGTTTTTCTNTCCATTGACAAAGACAAAACAGTATGTAAATCACTAGAGAAAATAAAGCCAACTATTTTCGCAAATGGTGGTGATAGAAAAAATTATGAAATCCCAGAATCAGTTATCTGCAATAAATATAATATCGAAATAATTGATGGTTTAGGTGAAAAAATAAGAAGTTCATCAGATTTGACAGGTTTAAAAGAATTAAAATAGTGGAAACTAAGTTTGATTTTGACGATAACTCTAATGAAATTAAAAAGAACGCCTCAGGCTTATTTAGTGCTTTAATTCATTTTATTCAAAGGGTATTTAATTTTAAAAATGATGTTGATAAAAATTTAGTTGTCAATTCTATAAAGAGTGATATTTCAATGAGAGGAACAACCTCATGGATTTTAGTTTGCTCAATTTTAATAGCTTCAGTCGGTTTAAATGCTAATTCAACACCAGTTGTTATAGGAGCCATGTTAATTTCTCCCTTAATGGGCCCTATACTTGGTCTAGGATTTTCCATTGCAACAAATGATTTTCAAACCTTTAAAAATTCTTCGTTTAATTTTTTTGTAATGGTTTTTATAAGTGTTTTAACAGCATTTATATTCTTTTCAATTTTTCCTTTAAGAGATGAATCATCTGAACTTTTATCAAGAACAAGACCAGATATTAGAGATGTGTTAATTGCATTTTTTGGAGGATTAGCTTTAATAATTGCAAAAACAAAAAAAGAAAATATAAGTTCAGCAATATTTGGTGTTGCAATCGCAACAGCATTAATGCCACCACTCTGTACTGCTGGATATTATTTAGCAAATACTAATTTAGAAAATGCTGTTGGAGCAATGTATCTTTTCATTATAAATTCAATATACATTACAATTGCTACTTATTTAGTTTTAAAGTTTTTAAGATTTCCATTAGTTAATTACTCAAATGCTTCAAATAGAAAAACAATTAATAGATTAGTTACTTCTGTTTCTTTATTAATAATGATTCCTGCTGTTATTACATTTATTAATGTTATTAAGGAAAATAATTTTGAAAATCAAAGTCAATTATTTTTAAAAAATGAATTACAAGGACTTCCAAATTATGACTTCTTGGTGCAAACAGCAGTTACTGACTTTGAAAATAATAAAGAAATTATAATAAATAATTATGGTCAAAAACCAATTTCTGAGGAAGTAATTAGTATTTTAAAAAACAAACTTAAAAACTATAAAGCATTGGAAGATGCCAATTTATTTTTTAAGCAACAAAATATTGATGAAAACTCTAATTTATTTATTCAAGAGTTGAGACTAAGAGATTCCTTAGAGCTAGCTGAAAAAAATAAAAAACTTAATGAACTTAGTAAGGAGATAGAAGAACTAAAGGAATTGAGTCGTGAAAAGTTGATTTTTAATGAAATTTCAAAAGAAGCTAGTTTGATCTACCCTGATTTAAAGCAATTTGAAATATTTGAAAAAATTAGAACAGATTTCAACTCAACTAAAAAAATATTAGTAGTTAGTGTAGTTTGGGACTCTTTATTGTTAAAAAGTGAAACAGAAAAACTTAACTTAAGTATCAGAAGATGGTTAGAGTTTCAACTTGATAGTAAAGATTTTATTATTGAGAATAATTAATTTACTTTAATTTTTTTACTAATTCTGAAGAATACACAAAATCATTAACCTCATTATTTCCTGAATTAAGAATCTCTTTATTTGTCCCTTGCCAGACTTTTAATCCATCCTTTAAAAAAACAATATTTTCACCAATTTCAATAACTGAATTCATGTCGTGTGAATTAATTACGGTAGTTATTTGGTATTCAGTAGTTATTTCATGAATTAATTTATCAATTACAATAGCTGTTTTAGGATCAAGTCCTGAATTGGGTTCATCGCAAAAAAGATATTTTGGATTCATAACTACTGCTCTAGCTATAGCAACTCTTTTTTGCATTCCACCTGAAAGCTCAGACGGTAATTTATTTAACGCATCTTCTAGATTTACTCTTTTTATAAATTTTAATGCTCTTTCATTTTTTTCTTCACTATCAATATCAGTTAACATATCTAGAGGAAACCTTACATTTTCTAAAACATTTAATGAATCAAATAAAGCGCTTCCTTGAAATACCATTCCCATATCTCTTCTCAAATTTAACTTATCAAAATCATTCATTTCAGAGGAAGATCTACCATCATATTTAATTTCACCTGAGTCAATATTATATAATCCTAAGAGACATTTTAAAAAAACTGTTTTACCGGATCCGCTTTGACCAATAATTAAATTTGTCTTTCCTCTTTCAAAACGAGAGTTTATATCAGACAAAACTTCATTGTCTTCAAATTTTTTTGATATTGATTTTACTTCTATCATTATGCAAGTAGTAGTTGTGTAATTATGTAATTTAAAATTATTATAATAATTGAAGTCCAATAAAAAGACTGTGTACTAGCTTTACCTACATCCAATGCGCCACCTTTCATATAATATCCATGAAATGCAGGAACAGTTGCTAAAACAAATGAAAAAACAAGTGTTTTTACATAAGAGTAAGTGACATGATAACCATCAAAATCAGTTTGAATTCCTTGAATATAAGCTTCACTTGGAACACCTGTTAATGTCATCGCCAATAATCCACCTATGATTCCTAGAAACATCGATATAGTTATAACAAAAGGATATAAAAGCATCGCAATTATTTTTGGAAAAACTAAATAATTCAGTGAGTTAATTCCCATAACTTCTAAAGCATCAATTTGTTCAGTTACTCTCATTGTTCCAATACTTGAAGTTATATATGACCCAACCTTACCAGCCATTATAATCGATATAAAAGTAGGTGCAAATTCTAAAATCACAGATTGTCTTGTAGCAAAACCTATAAGTGTTTTTGAGAGTAGAGGATTCTCCAGGTTTAAAGCCATTTGAATAGCAACAACTCCTCCAATAAAAAAAGAAAGAATTGAGACAATTGGAATAGAGTCTAAAACTAAATCATTTATTTCTTTGAATATTTGCTTGTAAAGTATAGATTTTTTACATGATTTAGAAAATGATATCCTTATCATAAGGAAATATTTTCCAATGTCATGTATGTAGTTCATATCTAAACTTGGTAAGTGATTGCGTTAACATTCATTCCTGCTCCAACGCTAGCAAATAAAATTACATCACCCTTTTCTAAGTTATGTCCTTTAAAATTTTCTTTCAAAACAATATCATATAAAGTTGGTATAGTAGCAACTGATGTATTGCCTAAAACATCAACGCTTATTGGCATTACATCTTCAGGTACTTTCATGTCAAATAACTTATAAAAATATTTTAAAACAGCTTCATCCAGTTTTTCATTTGCTTGGTGTAAAAATATTTTTTTCACATCCTCAATTTTTTTTCCACTTTCTTCCAAACATTCTTTTAAGGCTTCTGGTATTGTAGAAATAGCAAATTCATACACTTTTCTACCATTCATTTTAATATGTTTAATTTTTGATTCTGATTCTGGGTTGTAGGATCTATCAGCAAAAAGATATAGGGCTTCTTTTCCTGCATGTGTAACAGTTTTGTGTGATAAAATCCCTCCACTTTCTGAACTTTCTTCGATAATTGAAGCTCCAGCACCGTCTGCAAAAATCATTGAATCCCTATCATTAGAATCGACTGTTCTAGAAAGAGTATCTGCACCAATAACTAAGCATTTTTTTGCCATACCTGTTTTAATATACGCAGAAGATTGAATCACACCTTCAACCCATCCAGGGCATCCAAAAATTAAGTCATATGCAACACAATTTGGATTTTCAATACCCAACTTATGTTTAACAAGTGATGCAAGAGATGGTAGTGCAATGTAATTATTAGAATTAGCGTCGATTTCACCAAAATTATGTGCAACTATGATATAGTCTAATGTCTCTTTATCAATATTAGCTGATTTGATAGAATTTTCTGCAGCGAAGGTTGCTAAATCAGAAGTGTTATGATTTTGATCAGCATATCTTCTCTCTCTAATTCCAGTTATAGCTTGAAATTTATCAATTATTTCTTGATTTGAATTTGGGTAAGAATTTCCATCCTTATCAAAAAAATTTCTATTTAGGAATTCATCATTCTTAATGATGTTTTTTGGAATAAAGGAACCTGTCCCTGTAATTTTAATGGACATAAAAAAATTTTTAGTAAAAGTATGAATTAATTAGCTTTCAATGTAATTTTCAATTGGGGAACAAGTACATATTAAATTTCTATCTCCGTAAGCTTCATCAATTCTTGTAACAGAGGGCCAAAATTTATTTTCTCTAACATAATCTAAAGGATAAGCGGCATATTCTCTTGTATAGTTTTTTTTCCATTCATTTGATGTGATCATTTCCATCGTATGAGGAGAATTTAATAGTACATTTTCATCATCGTCTTTTGAAGAAGAAATAATTTCTGCTTTTATGGATATTAAAGCATCACAAAATCTATCAATTTCAGAAAGATTTTCACTTTCTGTGGGTTCAATCATCATGGTCCCTGGAACTGGAAATGAAACAGTTGGTGCATGAAATCCATAATCAATTAATCTTTTTGCAATGTCCATTACCCCAATATTGTGAGATTCCTTAAATTCTCTACAATCTATTATTAACTCATGAGCAGATGTTCCATTTTCACCTTGATAAAGAATCTTATAATCTTTTTCAATTCTTTTCTTAATGTAATTAGCATTTAAAATTGAAATTTCTGTGGCTCTCTTTAAACCATGTGGCCCCATCATACATATATATCCATATGAAATTAAACAAGCCATAGCTGATCCCCACGGAGCTGAGGAAATAGCTTTTATAGAGTGCTCATTAATATCTGATCTATTGACTTTAGGTAAAAAATTTGATAAATGTTTTGCAACACAAACAGGTCCAACACCAGGACCTCCGCCTCCATGAGGAATTGCAAATGTTTTATGCAGATTGAGATGACATACATCAGCACCAATTAAAAATGGATTTGTCAAACCAACTTGAGCATTCATATTAGCGCCATCCATGTAAACCTGACCACCGTTGTCATGAATGATTTTTGTAATTCTTTTGATTGATGATTCAAATACACCATGAGTTGACGGATATGTTATCATCAATGCAGCTAAATTATCAGAGTTTTCCTCAGCTTTTTGTTTTAATTCTTCTTCATTTATATTTCCATATTTGTCAGTTCCAACAACTACAACTTTCATCCCAGCCATTATTGCTGATGCTGGATTAGTTCCGTGAGCAGATGAGGGAATCAAACAAATATTTCTATTTTCCTGTTTTATGCTTTTGAAGTATGCCCTAATTAACATAAGACCAGTATACTCTCCTTGAGCTCCCGAATTAGGTTGTAAAGTAGTAGCATAGAAACCGGTTATTTCATTTAATTGCTTTTCTAATTTTAAAAGTATTTCAGTATATCCATCAACTTGATTATTTGGTGCAAAAGGGTGAATATTATTCCATTTTTTCCAACTAAGTGGAAGCATTTCAGCAGCAGCATTTAACTTCATTGTACAAGAACCTAATGAAATCATTGAGTGATTCAGAGATAAATCTTTTCTTTCAAGACTTTTTATATATCTCATCATTGAGGTTTCTGAATGATGAGTGTTGAAAATTTTATCAGTTAAAAAGGATGATGTCCTTTTAAACTTCAACAAAGAAGAATTGTCATTCAAAGTTTTATCAAATTCAATATTTTTATTGTATACTTTTGATAATATTTCAAAGATTAACTTGATATCATCTAATTCTGTAGCTTCATTAATAGATATTGAAATTTCACTATTACTTATATAATTGAAATTTAATTTATTTTCAGCAGCTAATTTTTTTACCTTATTACTATCAGCAGATATATGTATTGTATCAAAGAATTGATTGTTCAAAGGATTTAATCCAATATTTTTTAAGTTGTTATTTAAAATATTTGCTAAATCATTTATTTTTTTTGCAATAGACTTAATTCCTTTTGGTCCATGATAAACAGCATACATTCCAGCCATAACTGCCAATAAAACTTGGGCTGTACATATGTTTGAGGTTGCTCTTTCTCTCTTAATATGTTGCTCTCTAGTTTGTAAAGCCATTCTTAAAGCTCTATTCCCTAATCTGTCCTTTGAAACTCCAATAATTCTTCCTGGAATATGTCTTTTGTAAGATGTTTTTGTTGCAAAATAACCAGCATGTGGACCGCCATATCCTAGAGGAATTCCG
>NZOB01000053.1 GCA_002693085.1 Flavobacteriaceae bacterium
TGAAAATAAATCCTTAGATGAACCGGCATGGCGGGAGTTTCTGGCATCACGTTTACCAAAATATATGGTTCCGTCTACCGTTATCTTGAAAAAGGAAATCCCTCGCAATGCCAGCGGAAAGATTGATAGGAATTTACTCGCTCAAGAACTTTCTTGAGCCGAGATGTCGTTATGGTGCGGAACTGCTTTCCTCGTAAGATTATGTAAATATAATCATAGTATTTAAAAGGGTTGTGTATTAATTACACTAAGGAAACCCTTTTAAAGTCTGTAATTGAACAATCTGAGTTTACAGATTTAATGTACTCATTAACTGACGTCTTATTGTCTTTAATAAATGCTTGATTAATTAAAGTGTTGTCTTTGAAAAATTTCTTCAATTTACCTTTAGCTATATTTTCAAGCATAGCCTCTGGTTTTCCTTCCGTTCTCAACTGTTCTTTAGCAATTTCAATTTCTTTTTCAATTATTTCTTTACTTACTCCATCTTCATCAAGGGCAACTGGATTCATCGCCGCAGCTTGCATACATACATTTTTTGCAACTTCAAATGATCCATCAAAATTATTAGATAGACCAACAATTGTAGCAATTTTATTTCCAGCATGAATGTAAGATCCAACGAAGTTTGAATTAATTTTTTCAAATGAACCTATTTCTAGTTTTTCACCAATAACACCTGTTTGTTCAATTAATTTTTCCTGAACAGACATTGATTCAATTTTTGTATCTAAAAGTTCTTCTTTTGAATTGGAACTTAATGCTAATTCAGCTATCTGATTAGCAAGAGAAATAAATGATTCATTCTTTGCAACAAAATCTGTTTCACAATTAAGAGAAATTATGACTCCAGAATTTGAATCAGAATTTACTTTTGCTATAACTGCACCTTCACTTGATTCTCTGTCAGCTCTTTTTGCAGCAACTTTTTGACCTTTTTTTCTCAAATTTTCTATGGCTAGTTCAAAATCACCATTAGCTTCAACTAACGCCTTCTTACAGTCCATTATACCAGCACCAGTACTTTTTCTTAATTTATTTACATCTGCAGCAGTTATATTACTCATAATATTTATTTATCTTTTTTTTCTTCTTTAGTTTTGTTTTCAGACTCATCACCTTTTTCTTTCTTCGCTTCATTTTCCGCCTTTTCTTTATCTCTTTGTTGTAGACCTTCTTTGATAGATTCAGTCACTTTCTTCAAAATAATTTCAATTGATTTAGAAGCATCATCATTTGAGGGTATACCAAAATCAACTTTATTAGGGTCAGTGTTAGTATCAACCATAGCAAATATTGGAATATTAAGTTTATTAGCTTCTCTTACAGCAATATGTTCTCTTCTAATATCNACAACAAANAGAGCACCAGGAAGTCTAGTCATGCTAGTTATTGATCCTAAATTCTTTTCTAGTTTTGCTCTGGTTCTATCAACTCTTAATTTTTCTTTTTTAGAAAGAGTTTCAAATGTTCCGTCTTCTTTTGTTCTATCAATTGCAGACATTTTTTTTACAGCTTTTCGGATGGTAACAAAATTTGTTAACATACCTCCAGGCCACCTTTCAGTGATATAAGGCATATTGACTTCAGAAGCACATTCTGAAATAATATTTTTTGCTTGTTTCTTAGTAGCAACAAAAAGAATNTTTCTTCCAGATGATGCAATCTTTTCTAAAGCAGAGCACGCTTCTTCAAGTTTATTGACTGTCTTATATAAATTTATGATATGAATTCCGTTTTTTTCGGAATAAATAAAAGGAGCCATGTTNGGGTTCCATTTTCTAGTTAGATGTCCAAAGTGAACACCTGCCTTTACAAGGTCTTTGATTTCAGTTTTTTTTGCCATTTTTTTTAGTTTACTTTCTTGTTCTTTAGCAACGTACCATTTGGCAGTTTAGATGCTAAACTAAATTTCGATTAACGAAATTCGACAACGTTATTATTATGAACTTAATTCAAGAACTCTATTATCTCTTAGAGAACTGGAATTTTTTTCTGGCCTTCTTCTGACCAAATTTCTTTCTTTCTACCATTCTAGGATCTCGCGTTAGCAATCCTTCACTCTTCAATGCNGATTTATTATCTTCAGAAATTTCACACAATGCTCTTGAAATAGCAAGTCTAATAGCTTCTACTTGTCCAGTAGTACCACCTCCNTAAACGTTTACAGATAAATCGTATTTACCAGTATTGTTAGTTAATTGAAATGGTTGCATTATTTTGTACTGTTGTGTGGTAGTAGGAAAATATTCTTTGTAGTCTTTTCCATTAACAATTACATTGTCTTTTCCTTTTGACATGTATATTCTAGCTACAGATGTTTTTCTTCTACCTATTGTNTGAACTACTTCCAAATTATATGTTATTTAAGTTAATTGGTTCAGGGCTTTGAGACTCTTGTTTGTGTAATTCATCATTATAAACTCTCAAATTTTTAAAAATTGCAGCTCCTAATTTATTTTTAGGAAGCATACCCTTAACAGCTTTTTCAACAATAATTGATGGATTTTTATCATATANTTGCTGAGCAGTTTTTACTCTTTGTCCACCAGGATATCCAGTATAACTAATATATTTTTTATCTGACCATTTGTTTCCAGTCAAATTAATTTTACTTGCATTAATTATAATTACATTATCACCACAATCTACGTGAGGGGTAAAACTTGGTTTATGCTTACCTCTCAATATTTTGGCAACTTTTGAGCACATTCTACCAAGATTTTGATCACTTGCATCAACAAGAAACCATCTCTTTTGAACGTCTTCTTTTCTAATNGAAACTGTTTTAAAACTATTAGATTCCAAATCAATTATTTTAATGGTCGACAAAACTACAATAATTAATCAATATTGCAAATGATTTACAAAATAAATATAACCTAGTGTGCCTCAAGCCAATTGTTGCCTAGTCCGATGTCAACTTTNAGAGGAACTTTTAGTTTATAGGCACTTTGCATGCTTGATGAAATAATTTCTTTTACAATGTTTAATTCATCTTTTAAACAATCAAAAATAAGTTCATCATGAACTTGTAATATGAGTTTTGATTTAATTGATTGATTTTGAAATTCGTTATTGATTTTGACCATTGCAATTTTTATAATATCTGCAGCNCTACCTTGAACTGGAGTGTTAATTGCATTTCTTTCTGCTGAGGATCTTAATATTGCATTTCTTGAATTTATATCATTTAAAAATCTTTTTCTTCCAAGAATTGTTTTNACATATCCATTTTCCCTAGCAAATTCAATTTGATCCTGTGTGAAATCTTTTAGTTTAGGATATGATTTATAATAGTTTTCTATTATTTCTTTTGATTCTGATCTACTTAGTTTGGTTTGATTACTCAATCCAAAAGCAGAAACACCATAAATAATTCCAAAGTTTACAACTTTTGCATGACTTCTTTGTTCTGGTGTAACATNCTTAAGTTTAATTCCAAAAACATTTGCAGCTGTTGCGGTATGAATATCTTCATCATTATTAAATGCATCAATCATACTTTTGTCATTACTCATTGAAGCAATAACTCTAAGTTCAATTTGGGAATAATCTGCTGATACTAGAATGTGTTTATCATCTCTTGGAGTAAAAGCTTTTCTAATTAATTTTCCATTTTCTGTTCTAATCGGGATATTTTGAAGATTAGGATTCAAACTACTTAATCTACCAGTTGATGTTAGGGTCTGATTAAAAATGGTATGAATTCTTTTAGTTTCACTATTTATTTGTTTTGGAAGTGCAGTAACATATGTTGTGATGAGTTTCTGTAAAGATCTCCATTTTAGAATTTTTTCAACTATTTTATGTTTTTCAGAAAGCTTTGATAAAGTTTCTTCACTTGTAGAGTATTGTCCAGTCTTTGTTTTTTTTGCCTTGGATTCGATTTTTAATTTATCAAATAGTATTTCTCCGAGTTGTTTTGGAGACGCTAAATTAAACTCTTCACCTGAGAAACTAAAAATTTCGGATTGCAGTTTTTTTAAAGAGTTATCAAATTGTTTGTATATATCATCTAACAACTTNGTATCAATATTTACTCCTTCATTTTCCATTTCGGTTAANATTATAGATAANGGCATCTCAACATCTTCAAAAAGAGATTCAATTCCATGCTCAATAATTTCTTTAGTAACTATTGTAGACAATTTATTTATATAAAATACTCTTTCTTCAGAACCTAAATTAAAACCATAAATTTTTAAAAATGATTCAAAATCATCACGTCTGCTCGAATCAATTAGGTAGTTAGCAATTTTTAAATCAAAAAATTTTTTAGGATCATGGCTCAAGTTGTGTTTATTTAAAAAACGTAAAACTTTTTTTATATCAAAAACATAAATTTTAGAATTTGCACTAAATAATGGCTCAATTATTTTAATAAATTCATTTGAATTTCTTTGATCAAGATTAATAGAATAAATTGAATTTTCAGTCCAACAAAAAGTTAAATAGTTTTCTTTGTTAACATCAATAGAATAAGTTTTTTCATTGGATAGTTTTTCATGTAAAAGTCTAAAAGATGTTTCGTTAGAGACATCTTGAATTAAAAATTTATTAGAAGATATGGTAGCTTCCTCAATATTAGTAAATAAGTCAATATTCTTATCAATTTCTTTAATTTCTTCATTATCCTTAACGAAAAGCTTTTTATAGGTTTCAGTTAATCTTCTAAACTCAAGTTCAGTAAAAATTTTAGTTATCTCATTATTATTGGGCGCTTTTAATTTTAAATCTTCAAGTTCAAATTCAACAGGAACATTTGTAATTATTGTTGCTAATTTTTTTGATAAAAAACCAAGCTCTTTATTATCTTCAATTTTTTCTTTTAATTTTCCTTTTAAATGCTCTATGTTCTCAATTAATCCCTCTAGAGAACCATATTCTTTTAAAAATTTTTTAGCTGTTTTATCTCCAACCCCAGGGAGGCCAGGTATATTATCAACAGAATCCCCCATCATCCCTAAATAATCAATAACTTTTATCGGATGATCAATTTCAAATTTCTTATTCACTTCATCAACTCCCCAAATTTCAATACCATTTCCAAATCGAGCTGGTTTATATAAGAATATATTTTTAGTAACTAATTGTGCAAAATCTTTATCTGGAGTTACCATAAATGTTTGAAACCCTTCTTTTTCAGCTCTCAATGCAATAGTTCCTATAATATCATCAGCTTCGTAACCTTCTTTATCAATTGTATTAATACCTAAGTTTTTTAGGATATCATAAATAATTGGCACTGATTCAAGAATTGGTTCTGGTGTAGCATGTCTATTAGCTTTATATTCTTGAAATATTTCTCTTCTGTCTTTGGAACCCCCTTTATCAAAAACAACTGAAAAATAATCAGGATTTTCTCTATTTAAAATATCAAATATTGAATTCAAAAATCCCATTATTGCACTTGTATCAAATCCTTTTGAATTAATTCTAGGATTTTTTATGAAAGCATAATATCCCCTGAAAATTAGAGCATAGGCATCAATCAAAAAAAGTTTTGGTTTATTCATTGAAGTAGGTTCTAAATTACGAACTAATGATTAGAAATCTTAATATTTATTAACCTAAAATAGTTTGATATAAAACAGTAAAAATCACTTATTTATAAAAAATGTTATTTTTACGCTAAATTCTGTATATGTCTAAATTTGGTGAACTTATTGATTCTGAAATGCCAATTCTTTTGGATTTTTATACTGATTGGAATGAATCATCAACTTCAATGCATCCAGTTTTAAAAGATGTTGCAGCTGCTATTGGTGATAAAGGAAAAGTCATTAAAATCAATGTTGATAAAAATAATGAGTTGGCGCAAGCTCTCAGGATTAAAGGTTTACCTACTTTAATGATTTACAAATCAGGTGAAATGGTTTGGAGACAGAGTGGTGAGCAAGATGCAAATACACTCATCAACCTTCTTAATGAATTTATCTAGATCAAAGTTGATTTAAGTATTTATTATATTCACTAAGTTCATTTTCTAAATAGTTTTCTTCTTCAAATTCTATTATATAATTTATTAAATTTTCAAATGAAATAAGTTCTTGAGATGAAAGAGAATTAATATATTCAGAGTTAGATTCGTTTTTAGCTGTTATTANCTGATCAAGCCTAGANGTAATTAATTTTTTAATTTTTTCATAAAGAGTTCGAGCTTCCAAATTTTTATTTGTANCATANAAGGGAGCAATAAAGCTAGTCATGTAATTATAAAAATCATATTCACCATACAAGCTNTTAAAAANATCAGATGTNTTCATATATTTTAGAATATAATCACTCACAAATTCAATTTCTCCTAAATTTATTTGATTTTCAAGAAGACCTCTTAATCTTTCATTATAGGTAAAAATATTTTCAGCATATGATTCTAAATCAAAACTATTTTCATTATAAAGCATAGATTTTGAGTAATAATTGATTTGATCATGATATTTTTCCTCAATNNTTTTAAATAAGTCTCTACCCTTTTCAATTTTTCCGAGTTTATAATAGCTACCTATATAGGGCTCACTTAAACTATAATATCCAAAATACTCAATAGGTAATTTTTCAAAAGAAAGATCTAAAATTTCATTAGCCTTATCGTAATCTCCAAGTGAGATAAATTCTTCCGCAAGTCTATGTAAATTACTTCTAAAAGTTATACTATTTTTCCTCGTTTCAGGATCATGGTAAATTTTATCTGATTCTGAATTACCCCATTGCCATTTTTTTACAATTTCGTACATACTATTTGGATCAATTCTCCCCATCTGGTAAGGATTTTCAGGATTTAATGGAGTTTTAATTGGAACAAGCTTGTATACTAATCCATCTAACTGAAGATAATCTTTCATCCACAAGTATTCTGAATCTTTGTAACTTCCACCTGTAAAATATATTGGTCTTTCCCAGTCATTTTTAGAAAGAATATCGAGCATAAGTATTTGATTTTTATAAAGACCAGATTTTGGAAGATCGATATCTATATAATCAACAATTAAATTTTCATTTTCTTTTTTTACAACACCAGAACTAAGAACATTTTCTTTATTAACGTAAAATCGGACCTTATTNGTTGGGTAAAANACCATGTTTTGAGTAAATTTTGGTACTTCACTTAAATCAGATTTATCATAACCATATTGTTCTAGTAAAAATCTGTATTTAGTTCTTTCATTATCACTNCTTATCCAGTTCATAAAATCTTTTAAGTCCCACCTTACAGAATCAATTAGCGCCTCATATTTAATATAATCTCTTACACCATATGCATATTGACTGTGTTTTAGTTGGGATTTTATTGGTTCGCTTTTGTATGCCTTTCTCTTCATTTGATCCATATACCAATCAGTTGCTATTAAGCTAGTGTTTATTGTCCTTACATCAGTTCTGTGTTCTTCAATCTCTTGAGCATACCAAAGAGCAAAAGTGTCATTGTCTCCAATTGTAAAAATCATAGCTTGTTTGTCTTCCTCAATTGAATCAAGATATGCTTTAGCTAAAGTTTGAGCTGTATATCTATCAGATCTGTCGTGATCATCCCAATTATTGAATGCAAGTAATACAGGAGCAGTTAATACAATCATNAATGANATTATGNAAGANTAACGTTCGTTTAAATAGTNTTTTATGGATTTAAAAAAGTACATAAAACTTAGTCCAATAAAAATTGAAAATGCATAAAATGAACCAACTAGAGCATAGTCTCTTTCTCTTGGCTCAAAGACTCTTTCATTTAAATAAAACTTTAGAGCTATTCCAGTGAAAATAAATAATAGAAATAGAGGCCAAAAAGTCTTAAAATCAATTTTTAATAAATAGAAGAAACNTATTAATCCCAGTATTAATGGTATCATGTAATATTTGTTCCTAGCTTTATTGTTAATTACATCCTGGGGTAAATTTTCCTGAGAACCCAATCTAGCTTCATCAACAATTTTAAAACCTGAAATCCAATTTCCGTTTTCTAGATCAAATTTCCATTGATTATCGTTTTGCCTTCCAGAAAAATTCCACATAAAATATCTNAAATACATGTGGCCTANTTGGTAAGAAAAAAAGTAATTCAAATTTGATAANAAATTAGGCTTTTCAATATCAATATAACTGCTAAAATTTGACAAAAACTCACCAAATTCTTCACCTGTCACATCATCATTATCAATTTCATTTCTAAAATTTTGTACGATTTCTTGTATTTGAGGNTCNTTTTTATATTCTTTTTTAATTTCAAAATCTAAAAAACCATAGTATTTTAAATAATTAACTGCATTATCNGAGCTCCACATTCTAGGGAATAATCCACGATGTTTTTTATTTGAATTAATTTTTCCTCTTTCCCAGTCATTAACAATTATATACCTATTGAGTCTTTCATCTTTTTCATATTTTGGTTTATCGTCCTTGTAAGGTTCATCTTCATCTTGACCTGCATATGCGTCTGTAAACATTGGACCATAAAACAAATATGTATCTGGATATTGTTCTAGATTATAATACGCCAATAATGATCTAGCATCTTTNGGTGAATTTTCATTTATAACTGTTTCAGCATTTGATCTAATTGGAATCATTAACCAAGATGAAAATCCAATAAATATGAATGTTAAACAAAGTATTAAAGTGTTTAGATTATATAGTTTTCTTTTATGTGTGTACTTTATTGAACTGTATAAAAGGAATNCTAAAAGAAATCCTGTGAAAATTGTTCCTGAATTAAAAGGGAGGCCCAATTCATTAACAAAAAANACTTCNAANTAACCAAATAATTTTAAAGTTGATGGTAACAAAAGCTTNAATATGAATAATAGGATTGAAACAGATATGATGTTTGCTAAAACAAATTTTTTAAAATCAAATTTTGAATATTTTTTGAAATAGTAAATTAATCCAATGGATGGCAATGCAAGGAGCCCCATAAAATGAACTCCGAATGATAAACCAATAACAAATGAAATTAAAATNAACCATCTATCTGATCTCTCAGTGTCAAATTCAGATTCCCATTTTAAACCTAGCCAAAAAAGTATAGATAATATTAATGTTGCCATAGCATAAACCTCGGCTTCAACGGCATTAAACCAGAAGCTATCAGTAAATGTAAATGTAAGAGCACCAAGAAATGANGAACCAAAAACTTTTATAATCTCATTTTTTTCAATAACATCACTTAGTCCTAGAATCTTTTTTGTTATCAATGAAATTGACCAAAAAAGAAAAACAATAGTAAATGCACTTGATGTTACAGACATCATATTTACTGTAAATGCAATTTGCTCCAAATCAAAAGCTAAAATGGAAAAAATAGCACCCAGCATTTGAAAAAGAGGAGCCCCAGGTGGGTGTCCAATTTGTAATTTTGCTGAGGTTGAAATATACTCTGCGCAATCCCAATAGCTAGCTGTTGGTTCAACTGTTAGTGAGTAAACTAAAAAAGCGATTAGCCCACATATAAACCCGAAAATCTTATTATACTTAGTAAAACTCAAAATGATTTTTTTTGAATAAACGAAAATAAATAAACATTATCAATTATTTAGTTAATTGTCCGTTAAACATAGAAGTAATATTTATTTGATATAAACTGGTTTATAATTGAAACTTATTTTAAATTTGCACCCACTTGGCCTATGGTGTAACTGGCAACACGTCTGGTTTTGGTCCAGAAGAGTCTAGGTTCGATCCCTAGTAGGCCAACAAAAGTTTGCAATATATTTATATATTTGCACAGCTGAATGAAAATTAAAGAGGGGACATTGTCCCCTCCTTTATTATATATAACTTAAAAAACATGGATAATTTATCATTAATTGAATCTTTTTCTGAGTTTAAAGATGAAAAGTTTATCGATAGGGTAACCTTAATGTCTATTCTTGAAGAAGTTTTTAGAAATACATTAAAAAGAAAATTTGGTGATGACGAAAATTTCGATGTTATCATTAATCCTGATAAAGGTGACCTTGAAATATGGAGAAATCGAGTAGTTGTTGCTGACGATGAAGTTGAAGATGACAACAGTCAAATATCATTAACCCAAGCTAGAAAAATTGAACCTGATTTTGAGGTTGGTGAAGATGTTTCTGAAGAGGTCAAGCTTGTCGACTTAGGCAGGAGGGTTGTTTTGTCTTTGAGACAAAATCTAGTTGCTAAAATTCATGAACATGATAATGGAATTATTTATAAGCAATTTATTGATTTAGTTGGTGAAATTTATACTGCAGAAGTTCATCACATAAGACATAACGTAGTGATTCTTTTAGACGATGATGGTAATGAAATTATAATGCCAAAGGACAGACAAATTCCTTCAGATTTTTATAGAAAAGGTGATTCAGTTCGAGGTATTATTGAATCGGTTGAACTTAAAGGAACAAAGCCTGCAATTATTATGTCTAGAACTTCACCTAAATTTTTAGAAAANNTNTTTGANCAAGANATTCCNGAAGTTTTTGATGGNNTNATCNNNATNAAAAAAGTTGTTAGANTNCCTGGNGAAAAAGCAAAAGTNNCNGTTGATTCNTATGATGATAGAATTGATCCTGTTGGAGCATGTGTTGGAATGAAAGGTTCTAGAATTCATGGAATTGTTAGAGAATTAGGTAATGAAAATATTGATGTAGTTAACTACACTAACAATACTCAATTATATATAACTAGAGCTTTAAGCCCTGCTAAAATTACATCATTAAAAATTGATGATGATAATAAAACTGTTCAAGTTTATTTAGATGCTGATCAGGTNTCTAAAGCAATNGGAAGAGGAGGGTATAATATTAAATTAGCTGGTCAATTAACTGGTTATGAAATCGATGTGTTTAGAGAAGGTTCAGAGGAAGATGTTGAGCTTACTGAATTTTCTGATGAAATTGATTCTTGGATTATTGATGAATTTAAAAAAGTTGGGTTAGACACAGCTAAAAGTATATTAGAACAAGACATAGATGACCTTGTCAAAAGAACTGATTTAGAAGAAGAAACTATTGTTGATGTAAGGAAAATTTTGAGTGAAGAGTTTGAAGAAAATTAATGAGTGAAGTAAATAAAATAAGATTAAATAAAGTAATTAGAGAATTCAATATTTCTCTTGAAAGAGTTGTAGAGTTTCTTTCATCGAATGGGCATGAAATTGAGGCAAGACCTACTACTAAAATTTCTCAAGCTCAATACGATTTGCTTCTTGCTGAGTTTAGTTCTGATAGATCTAGTAGAGTTGAATCACANGACTTAATTGAAGAAAAACAAAAAGAGAAAGAGGAGTTAAGAATTAAGTTTGAACAAGAGAAAGAGGAAAAAACTAAAAGTGGAACAATCACTTCTAGATCATCTTTTCACCAGTTTAAAAAGGTTGGTGAAATAAACCTAGATAAAAAGAAAGAGGATAAACCAAAAGATCCTATTGTAAATAACGAGAAAATNCAATCNTCTGTTGATTTAGAANATTCAAANAGTGATGAAAAAAAATCGAAGATTCAAACTAAGTATGAAAAACTTTCTGGTTTAAAGAAAACTGGAGAAAAAATTGATCTAGAAAAGTTTAAAAAGCCTGAATCTGAAGATGAAAGCTCAAAATCTAAAAGAAAGCGAAGAAGAATAGCTAAAGATGTAGTCGGTCAAAAAGATAGCTCAAAAAACACATCAGATATTAAAAAAAGAAGCAAAGTGACTTCTGTATCACCTTCTGATGATGAGGTTCAAAAACAAATAAAAGATACATTAGAAAAACTACAATCATCAAAATCTAAAGCAGCTAAGTATAGAAAAGANAAGAGAGATACGCATAAAAAAAGGTTTGAAGAGGAGGAACAAATTGAAGCTGATAAGAAAGTTATTCAAGTAACAGAATTCATTACAGTCGGTGAGGTTGCTACAATGATGGAAGTTTCTGGAAATGATATTATTTCTGCATGTATGTCTCTAGGAATAATGGTAACAATGAATCAAAGACTAGATGCAGAAACTCTTTCTGTGGTAGCNGATGAGTTTGGTTACGAAGTTGATTTNGTGACTGCTGAAATTGAAGAGTCAATTCAGGAAACTTCTGATTCGCCTGAGGATTTATTACCTAGACCACCAATAGTCACAGTAATGGGACATGTTGATCACGGTAAAACTTCACTTCTAGATTACATAAGAAAAGAAAATGTTATAGCGGGTGAATCAGGTGGTATTACTCAACATATTGGAGCTTATAATGTTAAACTTAAAAATGGCAATAAAATTACATTTTTAGATACCCCAGGTCACGAAGCATTTACTGCTATGAGAGCTCGAGGAACTCAACTTACTGATATTGTAGTTATAGTGATTGCGGCTGATGATGATATTATGCCNCAAACAAAAGAAGCNATAAGTCATGCCCAAGCAGCTAATGTTCCNATAGTTTTTGCTATAAATAAAATTGATAGAGATGTTGCAAATCCTGACAAAATAAAGGAAAAATTATCAGGAATGAATTTATTGGTTGAGGATTGGGGTGGTAAAATTCAATCGCATGATATTTCTGCTTTAAAAGGTACAGGTGTTGATGAATTAATGGAAAAAATCTTTTTAGAAGCAGAAATGCTTGAGTTAAAAGCAAATCCTAACAAATTTTCAAATGGTTCAGTGATTGAAGCNAGATTAGATAAAGGNAAGGGATACATTTCTACTTTGCTAGTGCAAGCGGGAACTCTTAAAATTGGAGATTATGTTTTAGCAGGACAGTACAGTGGTAAGGTTAGAGCTTTGTATGATGAAAGAGGAAACCAAATTAAAACAGCTGGNCCTTCAATGCCAGTTTCTGTTTTAGGACTTGATGGTGCTCCACAAGCTGGAGATAAATTTAATGTTTTTGCTGATGAAAAAGAAGCTAAACAAATTGCAGCTAAAAGAACACAGCTAGTAAGAGAGCAAAGTGTTAGAACTCAAAAACACATAACACTTGATGAAATTGGAAGAAGAATTGCTATTGGCGATTTTAAAGAACTTAATATAATTTTAAAGGGTGATGTTGATGGTTCTGTTGAAGCGCTTTCAGATTCATTTCAAAAATTATCTTCTGACGAAATTCATGTAAATATTGTTCACAAAGCTGTTGGTGCAATTACAGAATCAGATATTTTGCTTGCTTCTGCTTCCGAAGCAATAGTTATTGGATTTAATGTAAGGCCAACTGGTAATGCCAGATCAATAGCTGATAAGGAGGAAGTTGATATTAGAAATTATTCAATTATTTATGATGCAATTAATGACTTAAAGGATGCTATCGAAGGCATGTTATCTCCTGAGTTAAGAGAGGAGGTTACTGGTTCTGCTGAAATTAGAGAAACATTTAAAATATCTAAAGTTGGAACAATTGCCGGTTGTATGGTTATGAATGGAAAAATTCTTAGAAAATCTAAAGTTAGATTAATTAGAGAAGGTATTGTAATTACTACTACTGAGCTTGCATCTTTAAAAAGGTTTCAAGATGATGTAAAAGAAGTCTCAAAAGGTTATGATTGTGGAATTCAACTTAAAAACTATAACGATATTAAAATTGGAGACACTTTAGAATGTTTTAACGAGCTCAAGGTTAAAAAGACTCTAAAAAAATAATTATTTATTTTGAAGGTTTAAAAACAAATGCTGATTTAAATTCTTTTTTAATTTCTTTTAATTTTTTCTCAGCTTCAATCTTTGATTTATATTTTCCAATTCGAACCTTGTAGTTAGGTGTCTCAAAATAAAAATAAATACTATCACCCAAATATTTTTCATTTACATATTTAGATATAGAATCTCCCAGATTGTATCCTCCACTAAAAACTTGAATTGAATAATAATTTTCATCAAAAATTTTCTTATCTACTCTTTTTTTTATTTTGAGAATACTATCAAATTTTGAATCATTTTTCAAGTTATATTTGTCTGATTGTGAAAACGTTATAGAACAAAAAAACAGACAACTTAGAAATAAAATTTTACGACTCATTAAGACAAATATAATTCTTTAGATTTTTATAAAATTTTACACAATTATTTAAAAAATAATGTGGTTAAAAAAAGTCCATTATTTAGAAATGTTAAAAATTAAAAAATAGATTCAAAATATATTTTTTGTCTGGTTATTGTTTATTATTTTTGTGTCCTAAAATCAAGCAATTTTTTAATTGTTGGAAACTATAAAAAACAAACATCTAAATCTACCATTTAAGAAACTTTCTGTGTCTAAATTTTTAGCGCTTCTATTTTTAGTTTTTTCTTTCTCTTTTAATGCTTATTCACAAGATGTTGATATTGCTAAAGGCAAGTCTTTATTTAATGCTAATTGTGCAGCTTGTCACAAGCTAAATAAAAACCTTATTGGNCCTGCATTGGCNGGTGTCTCAGCAAAATATGAAAAAGAATGGCTTTACAGTTGGATTAAAAACAGTTCGGCTATGATAAAAGCTGGCGATGAAAGAGCAGTAGCAATTTGGGAGGAATATAACAAAGCTGCAATGAACGCATTCCCTCAGCTNTCTAATATGGATATTGATAATATTCTTGCCTACACTGATTATAAGCCTGAGCCCGTTGTTGCTGTTGCTACTACTGCAGCTGCTTCACAATCATCAGGTGGAGGATCAGTATCAACTGATGTTATCTTGATAGTTCTTGTTATAATTCTTTTAGTTCTTGTAACCATGCTATTTATGGTTAATAAAACTCTAAAAGCAATAGCAAAGAAAAATGGAATTGAGTTTGAAGAGCCTAAACCGGTTTTTAAAGTTCCAGTTTGGAAATTATTTATAAAAAATCAGTTTTTAGTGTTCTGTTCAGTNGTATTCTTTTTACTTTCAAGTGCATATTTTGCATATGGATGGATGATGCAAATTGGTATTGATCAGGGATATATGCCTGTTCAACCAATTCATTATTCTCATAAAATTCACTCTGGGGATAACCAAATCGATTGTCAATATTGTCATTCTTCTGCCAGAAAGTCTAAACATTCGGGAATACCTTCGCTTAATGTATGTATGAATTGTCATGAAAATATTGCTGAATACAATGGAGAAGAAGATCTTGAAAAGGGATACACAAAAGACTTTTACACTAACGAAATAAAAAAATTATACAAGGCTGTTGGATGGGATGAACAGAGTAGAACTTATACTGGTGAAACAGAACCTGTGAAGTGGGTTAGAATACATAANCTTCCTGATTTTGTGTACTTTAATCATTCTCAACATGTAAATGTTGCAGGCATTGATTGTAAAGAATGTCATGGTCCCATTGAGGAAATGGAGATTGTTTATCAGCATTCCTCTTTAACAATGGGTTGGTGTATTAATTGTCATAGAGAGTCTGATATTAAAGTAAAAGACAATGAATATTATACAAAAATTCACAAAGAATTGTCTAAGAAATATGGAGTTGAAAAATTAACTGCTGCTCAAATGGGTGGACTGGAATGTGGTAAATGCCATTATTAAATTTTGATTAAATGAGTCAAGAAAAAAAATATTGGAAAAGNGAAGTTGAGTTAAAGCCTAATGATGGCCTTGATAAAATTAGACACGATGAGTTTGTTGAAAAACTTCCTATTGAAGAAAATATTTTTTCAAACGATTCAGTTAACAACGCTGANACAAATAGAAGAGATTTTTTAAAGTATTTGGGNTTTAGTACAACAGCTGCTGTACTTGCAAGCTGTGAAGGACCAGTTCATAAATCCGTNCCATATGTTGTACAGCCTGATAGAATTATNCCNGGTATCGCTAACTATTATGCTACAACATTATTTGATGGTTTTGACTCAGCAAATGTTCTTGTTAAAACAAGAGAAGGTAGGCCTATTAAAATTGAAAATAATAAATTATCGTCTTACAATGGATATGCAAATGCAAGACTAAATGCTTCTGTTCTTAGTCTATACGATAGTGGTAGAGTTCAAGGACCAACGATTAATCAGGAAGATGTTTCTTGGGAGAACTTTAACAATAATATTAAAGCTCAATTAAATTCATTAAAATCACTTAATCAGCCAGTTGTCCTTTTAACATCAACTGTTAACAGTCCAACTAGCAAAAAAATTATTTCTGAATTCATTAGTAAATACCCTAATGTTGAACATATTGAGTATGATTCAATTTCAGAATCTGCAACACTAGATGCACACGAGTTAATGTATGGGTTGAGAGCACTTCCTTATTATGATTTTCAAAATGCTAAATGTATTGTTTCAATAGGTGCAGATTTTTTAGGTGATTGGCAAGGTTCAAATTATGATCATGATTATGTCAAAGGGAGAATTCCAAATAAAAATAATGGAAAAGCTTCTATGTCTAAACATATACAAATTGAATCAAACATGTCGATTACTGGATCGAATGCAGATTTGAGAATTCCTTTATCGGTTAGTGATCAAAAATTNTTTTTAGCTCACCTNTACAANAAAATTTCAGGTGATTCTAGCTCAATTCAATCTATTTCAGATGAGTTAGTAAAGAAAGTAAATTATACATCTGAACACTTACTTTCTAATTCTTCACAGTCTGTTGTTGTTTGTGGATTAGATGATTTAAGTGCTCAAATAATTACTAATAGAATTAATGACATATTAAATTCTAATGTAAAAAGTGATACTAAAGTTTCTTTAGTCAGAAATGGTAGTGATTCTAATGTAAACAGTCTTTTAAACAGAATAAAAAAAGGAGATATTAAAGGATTAATAATGAATGGTGTAAATCCTTGCTATACATTATCTGATTCAAAGGATTTTGCGGAAGCTTTAAAAAAATTAAATTTTAGTGTTACTTTTTCAATGAAAATTGATGAAACTGCTATGTGTTCTTCACACGTTGCAGCAACTCCCCATCAACTAGAATCGTGGGGAGATTTTGAATTTATAAATGGAGAATATAGTTTAACACAACCAACCATTAAACCTCTTTTTGATACTAAACAGTTTGAAGATTGTTTATTAAGTTGGTTTGATAGCAAAAGTTCTTTTTATGATGAAATCAAAGAGAATTGGAAAAATAATATTTTGGATTCATCCAAAAATTGGAATTCTTCTTTACATGATGGAGTTTATTCTTCAAACAGTAGTATTAATTTAAATTCTAATAATCTACAATACTCTACTTATTTATCTCAGTTGGTATCTGTCAATAATGATGGATATGATTTGATTATGTATTCTAAAATTGGTATGGGTGATGGGCAACAAGCTAACAATCCTTGGTTACAAGAATTTCCAGATCCATTGACTAGAGTATCATGGGATAATTATATAACTGTTTCAAAATTTGATGCTGAAAAAATTGGTTTAAAAAATTATAATGAATCAAACGGAGCTTTGAATAGTAATTATGCTTTATTAAAGCTTAATGAAACCGAATTAAAAGTCCCTGTAATTATTCAACCAGGTCAGGCAAAAGGAACTGTTGGTTTAGCCTTAGGATATGGAAGAGAGATTGGAATTAAGGATGAAATGAAAACTGGTGTTAATGCTTTTAAGTTTTACAAAAATTTTTCAAAATCTCAAAAAGTTACATTATCATCAGTATATGAAATTCATGAGTTTGCATGCGTACAGTTGCATAATACTCTAATG
>NZOB01000054.1 GCA_002693085.1 Flavobacteriaceae bacterium
GTACTGAAAGGAATTTAAAATTGGATTTGTACTAATTTTGTTTTTTAATGAATAATTTAATTCATCAATAAATCTATTAAGAAGCTCTTTTTTATCATAATCATGAAATGTGTCAACAATCTCATCAGCAAATCTTACAAAACCATAAATGTTATAAATATCTTGTCTAATACTCTTTGATAACATTTTAGTAGCTAAACTAAATGAAGTACTGTAAGAGTTAGTAACATTCTTAGAACAATCTGCAGAAACCTTATCAAAAATTGACTTCATCTTTTATAATCAAATCTGAAACTAACTTTCCTGAAACAATTGCTGGTGGAACACCAGGTCCAGGAACTGTCAGTTGACCACTAAAATACAATTTTTTTACTTTTTTACTTTTAAGTTTAGGTCTAAGAAATGCAGTTTGAGTAAGAGTGTTTGCCAAACCATACGCATTGCCACCAAATGAATTATAGTCAGATTTAAAATCTTTTACGCAATAACTCTTTTTATATATTAAATGATCTTTAATATTCTCATTGATTGTTTTTTCAATTCTACTAATAACTAAATCAAAATATTTTTCTCTGATTTCATCTGTATCTTCAAGGTTTGTTGCAATTGGAACTAGGATAAATAAGTTTTCACAGTTCTTAGGTGCAGTATGTTTAAAAGTTTTTGATGTAATGTTTAAATAAAATAAAGGTGATTCAGGCCATTTTGGGTTAGTATAAATTTCATCAGCATGTTTATCAAAATCAGTATCAAAAAATAAATTATGATGATCTAAATCATTAATTTTTTTATTAAGCCCAATGTAGAATAAAAGAGATGAAGGTGCCCAGGTTCTTTTTGACCAATATTTTTCTGAGTATTGTCTGTATTTTTTTTCTAATAGTTGTTCAGTATGTGAATAATCAGCACCTGATATTAATATGTCACATTCAATAAGCGATTTTTTCACTTTGACTCCTGAGATAGTATTATTTTTTACTATTATTTTATCAACTGGAGAATTATTGTAGAATTTAACACCATTTTCCTTTGCGATCTTAATCATAGACTGTACAACATCATAAAATCCATTCTTAGGTTGCCATGTGCCTAATCCAAAATCAGCATAATTCATAAAATTGTAAAAAGCTGGTGTTTCTGAGGGTTTAGCACCTAAAAAAAGTACCGGAAACTGTAAAACAGATCTTAGTTTTCGATTTTTAAAAATTTTATTAATTTGACTTTTAATATTGGTAACAAATAAATTTATTTTAGAAATTGTTTTTGTATTAATAAGTTCAAAGATTGATTTTCCTGGCATTTTATATAGCATATTAGTAACAGCGAGATCATAATTATCTTTCGACTCATTTAAAAACTTAATTAGTTTTTTACCACTCCCTTTCTCAATTTTTTCAAAAGAATTAACTATTTCATCAATTGAATCACCAATTTTAAAATGACTTTCATTGTCAAATATTACTCGGTAGGCAGGATTTAGTTTCTTAATTTCATATAAATCAGAACTTTTTTTACCAAAGTCATTAAAAAATCTCTCAAAAACATCGGGCATCCAATACCAGCTTGGACCCATGTCGAAAGTAAATCCTTTCTCTTTAAATTGTCTAGCTCTACCACCAAAATTCAAATTTTTTTCATAAATACTAACATCAAACCCTGCTTTTGCTAGGTAACATGATGCAGATAGAGATGAAAATCCTGAACCAATAATGATAACTTTTTTTTTCAATTTTAGATTTAAAAGATTGTGCACACGAGAGGACTCGAACCTCCAAGGGATATTTCCCACTAGGCCCTCAACCTAGCGCGTCTACCAGTTCCGCCACGTGCGCTAGTGAATTGTGACCTGGCTGGGGCTCGAACCCAGGACCCTCTCCTTAAAAGGGAGATGCTCTACCAACTGAGCTACCAGGTCTATTTTTAACGCTCGCAAATATAGGGCCAATAAACATATTATTCAAAGAATATTTCTCATAAATTTGTAGTGATATGAATTCATTAAATTCAATTAATAATTTAAATCCAGTTATTCTTCTGGGATACATGGGTTCTGGAAAAACTTCAATAGGAAAAATTTTAGCAAAGAAGTATAATTGTGAGTTTATTGATCTTGATAAAGTAATTGAAAAAAAATATAATTCTTCAGTTTCAAAAATATTTTCTGATTTAGGCGAACTAGAGTTTAGAAAGATTGAAAAAATCATGCTTAAACAAGTTTTAAGTTACGATCATAAATTTATATTATCATTAGGTGGAGGCACTCCTTGCTATTATGATAATATGGATATGATTTTATCTAGATCTAATAATGTGTTTTACATAAAAGTACTCACTAATATTCTTTCGAATAGACTTTTTTTGAGAAAGGAAAAAAGACCAATAATCTCAAATATTCAATCTATTGAAAAAATGAATGAATTTGTTAGTAAACATATTTTTGAAAGAATGCCATTTTATGAAAAATCAAATTATGTAATTGAGTCAAATAGAAATGACAAGGAGTTAGTTGTAAAGAAAATTTTAAAAATTTTAAGTGATAATGGCTTCTAAATTATTTTTTTTAAAATTTAGTTTTACTGTATCATCATAATTAGTTGATAAAGAAATTCCTTTAAAATCAACCTTTACTGGAAATTTCTTATGATTTCTATCTATAAGTACCACTGTTTTAATACTATTAAAATCATAATCTAACAACTTATTTACAGAGTACATTAGTGTTTTTCCTGTATTTAGAACATCATCAATCAAAAAAACTTTTTCAGAGTTTTTGAAAGTAGATTCTAAATTACATTTTAATGAATTTTTTGGACTGGTTTTATCAATTTCTATATATCTAAGTATGATTTTATTAGAACAAATTTTATTTAATTCTTGCGTAATTAATTTTGAAACTTCATACCCTTTTTCTTTAATACCAACCAATATAATCGACTTCTTGTTTTCAGAATTTTCAATTATTTGGCAAGCAAGTCTATTACAAATTCTAATTATTTTTTTATGGTCTAATACTTGATTTTTCATTAAATAATAATACTGTAAAACTAAGATAAAAATATTAAGAAAATTGTATCTTGCGCCTGATTTAAAAACTTATATTTTGAAATCATCATTGAAGTTTCTATTATTTTTTGTTATTGTTTCTCTATCCTTCATCTCATGTGAAAAAGACAAAGGTACGGATACCAGTGAACCACCAAGAGATATGACTCAGCAATACATTGCAGAAAATGATTCAATAATCGAATTNATGCAAACTCATTTTTACAACTATGANGATTTTATCAATTTAAATGCTACAGATTCNCCNGAAATTGTTTTTGATACAATTGCTGGGGACAACGTAGATAAAATACCCATTTATAATCAAGTATCAACAATAGAAATTGATGTTAAGGATGAAAATGACAATATAGTAAAACATAANCTTTATTATCATGTAATAAGAGAAGGTGTTGGAGAAAGCCCAACTATTGCTGATTCTGTATTTGTTTCATATAAAGGTTTTTTATTTGATGGAAACACATTTGATTCAAGAAAAACACCAGTTTGGATGGAGGCAAAGAATTTAGTTAAAGGATTTAAAGAGTCTCTACCTTTGCTTAAAAGAGGTGAAATTAGAATTAATAATGATGGAACCTATGATTTTTTAAATTTTGGAATTGGCTTTGCTTTATTCCCATCAGGTTTGGGCTATTTTCAAAATGGAACAACTACAATTCCTGCATATTCACCATTAGTATTTCAAATAAATATGATGACATTAAATCGTACCGATCATGATAATGATACAGTCTTAACAATAATAGAAGATGTTGATGGTGACCGTGATTTTGAGAATGATGATACGGACTCAGATAATATTCCTAATTACAGAGATGATGATGATGATGGAGATGGAATATTAACTAAAGATGAATATGATAAAGATGGTGATGGAGTAGCAGACGATACTGATGGTGATGGAACACCTGACTATTTAGATGCAGATTAAAATTTATACGACACAGAAATCATAGTTAATAATCCGTCAGTTTTCACTATTTGATTTTTATTTTCTCCTAACAACTGTTCAGCATATACAATTTCTCGATCCCCAAAACCTTTATCAATTCTAAAATCAAAACTGAGTTTATTAAAATTTAGAGAAGCTCCGTATTGTAGTGTTAAAAGTGACTTACTGTAAAGATCTGAGATAGACTCTTTTAAATTATTTTCATCAAAAAAAACATCTGAGACAAAATTAAATGTGGGGCCTCCAAAGAAACTTATTCTTTTTCGAAAAACATCGATACCAACTAATATTGGAATATTAATTCTGTTTTCGGAAAACTCATCAATAATTTCTCCTTCGATGTTCCATTGATATGTCAGGTCATATTTACTATTGATCTTAGAAAAATATATCTCAGGTCTTAAAAAAATATTACCAAAATTAATCTTTGAAAAAACTCCAAATTGATGTCCATTTTTTTCATCAAAAATATTGTAAAAACCACGTGTTGGAGTTGTCTTTAAAGACTCAATATAATATGTCTGATTTAGTCCTGAATTAAAATTTAATCCAGCTTTAATTCCAAAACTTATTTGTGAATATCCTTGATTAATAAATAANCTTANAATTATGATTGNNNAAGTTATAATTTTCTTGATATTACCTTTTTGCATTTTTCTTTAATNTTTTCNGAATTTAGATTATATTTTTTCATTAACTGTTCTGGAGTTCCAGATTCACCGAAAGAATCATTAACACCAACAAACTCCATTGGATAGAGTGCATTATTTACAATCAGTCTTGAAATTGATTCTCCCAAACCTCCTANAATATTATGCTCTTCACATGACACAACGCAATTTGTTTTATTCAATGAATTTAAAATAATATCTTCATCTAAGGGTTTAATCGTGTGAATGTTAATTACTTCAGCTTCAATACCTTCTTTACTTAATTCTTTAGCTGCAATTATGGACTCCCATACTAAATGTCCTGTAGAAACTATTGTGACATCATTTCCTTCTAATAATTTTACACCTTTTCCAATTTCAAACTTTTGATTCAAATCTGTAAAATTTGGAACTTTTGGCCTTCCAAATCTAAGATATACTGGTCCATTATGTTTTGAAATTTCCAATGTGGCAGCTTTGGTTTGATTAAAATCACATGTATTAATTACCGTCATTCCTGGCAACATTTTCATTAATCCTATATCTTCTAAAATTTGATGTGTAGCCCCGTCTTCACCTAAAGTTATTCCTGCATGAGAGGCACATATTTTTACATTTTTTCCAGAGTATGCAATTGATTGACGAATCTGATCATACACACGACCAGTTGAAAAATTTGCAAATGTTCCTGTGAAAGGAATTTTTCCACCTATTGTCATACCTGCAGCAATACCCATCATATTTGCTTCAGCAATCCCTACTTGAATGAATCTATTTGGAAACTCATTTTTAAATTCATTCATTTTTAAAGATCCTGTTAAATCAGCACAAAGAGCAACCACATCCTTGTTTGTTCTTCCAAGCTCTAAAAGACCTTCACCAAAACCTGATCTAGTATCTTTATTTCCAGTATTTTTATATTCAATCATCTTAATAATCTTTTAATGTTTCGGGATTTTGCTTTAATGCAAGTTCTAATTCATCATCGTTTGGTGCAACACCATGCCATTTATGAGTTCCCATCATATAATCAACACCATTACCCATTACTGTACTCATAATTATTACAATAGGTTTACCTTGTCCTGTTGAAGCTTTTGCTTCTAAAATTATTTTTTCAACTTCTTCTAAATTATTTCCTTCTTTTAAGTTTAAAACTAGCCATCCAAAGGCTGCAAACTTTTCAGCAATATTACCCAGATCGAGTACATCTTTTAAATCTCCATCAATTTGTTTCTGATTATAGTCAATCGTACAAATTATATTATCAATTTTATTAGCAGATGCGAACATAATCGCTTCCCAATTTTGACCTTCTTGAAGTTCTCCATCACCATGAAGACTGTATACAATGTTTTTGTCATTGTTTAATTTTTTTGTAATTGCTGCACCTATTGCAACAGACATTCCTTGTCCAAGTGAACCACTAGCAATTCTTACACCTGGCAAACCTTCATGTGTTGTNGGGTGACCTTGCAACCTGGAATCAATTTTTCTAAAAGTATTTAATTCAGAAACAGGGAAATATCCAGCTCTTGCAAGAGTACTGTAGTATACCGGTGAGATATGTCCATTTGATAAAAAGAATAAATCTTCATCTCTACCGTCCATGCTAAAATCCTTATTTCTTTTTAAAATTTTAAAAAATAGGGTTACAAAAAATTCAGTACAGCCTAATGAACCACCAGGATGGCCTGAGTTAACAGCGTTAACCATCCTTACTATATCTCTCCTGATTTGAATAACTAATTTTTCCATTTCATTCATATAGTAAAAATAGAATCTCTTTTGTTAGTATTTTTAAAAATTATTTAAACTTATCAACCAATCATAATATTTAGTTAACAACATTGTATTTAAAAAAAAGTTATTAGGTTATATTTGAAAAAAATGAAATTTCAGATTTTACAAAAAGATTCTGATACTAAGGCTAGGATTGGATCAATTATAACAGATCATGGTCAATTTGAAACGCCCATTTTTATGCCCGTTGCAACATCTGCAGCTATCAAAGGTGTACACAACAAGGATTTAGTTGAAAATATATCACCTGATGTTATTTTATCAAATACTTATCATCTTTATTTAAGACCAGGTGCTGACATAATTGAGAATGCTGGTGGATTACATCAATTTATGAAATGGGATAAAAATATTTTAACAGATAGTGGAGGTTATCAAGTTTATTCACTATCAAATAATAGAAAAATAAATCCTGATGGAGTTAAATTCAAATCACATATTGACGGATCATATCATTTTTTTAGTCCTGAAAAAGCAATTGATATCCAAAGATCAATTGGAGCTGATATCGTCATGGCTTTTGATGAATGCACACCATATCCATGTGAAAAAATATATGCTCGAAAATCAATGGAGTTAACCCATAAGTGGCTTGAAAGATGTATAGATAGATTTAATTCAAGTAAAAATAAATATTCTCACAATCAAGTTTTGTTTCCTATAGTACAAGGAAGTATGTTTAAAGATTTAAGAAAAATCTCTGCAGATTATATAACATCTATGGATTTACCGGGAAATGCTATTGGAGGACTTTCTGTAGGCGAACCACACGATATTATGTATGAAATTTCTGAGTCTGTTTGTGAAATTTTACCAGCCAATAAACCGAGATACTTAATGGGTGTTGGTACACCCATGAATATAATTGAAAATATTGGTCTTGGTATTGATATGTTTGATTGTGTTATGCCAACACGTAATGCTAGAAATGGCATGTTATTTACCTCAGAGGGAACGATAAATATTAAAAATGAAAAGTGGAAAAATGATCATACTGTAATTGACCCTAATGGAAATACTTTTGTTGACAATTTTTATACTAAGGCTTATTTAAGACACTTATTTAGTATTAATGAGAATTTAGGTAAACAAATTGCAACAATTCACAACTTAGGATTTTATAAATGGATAATTGATTCTACTAAAAATGCAATTAAATCTGGCGAATTCCTATCTTGGAAAAAAACTATGAAAAATAAGTTAGATAATAGGTTATAGTGAAAATCTTAGACATATATATAGTTAAAAAATTCTTCTTAACATTTCTTATGATGTTTTTATTATTTATACCTATTGGTGTACTTGTAGATATTTCTGAAAAGATTGATAAGTTTAAAGAACATGACTTGTCTTATTCACAAATCATGGAATACTATTCTGATTTTATTTGGTATTACGGATATTTTTTAATCCCAATTTTTGTTTTTTTATCAGTTATTTGGTTCACATCTAAATTATCAAATAACTCTGAAGTTGTTGCTATTTTAAGTTCTGGAATTTCATACAATCGATATCTAAAGCCATTTATAATTTGTGGCCTTGTGGTATCAGTTTTAACTTTCATTTCAGGAATGTTTGTTGTTCCTGAAAAAAACAAAAGTTTTAATGAGTTTCAATATAAATATTTAAGTAAAAATAAGAAGGATAGAAATATATCGAAGTTATATAAACAGATAAATGAAAACGATTATATATATGTCAGTTCTTACAATCCTACTAGAAATCAAGCTTATAATTTTTCATACGAAGTGTTTGAAAAAAATCAGCTAAAAGAAAAAATATTTTCTAGAAATATAAGGTGGATTGAAGAAGATAGTTTATATAGGTTGACTGATTATTTTAAAAGAAAATATGTGGGAGAAAATGAGATAATAGAAACAAAAAGAATTTTTGATACAATTTTTAATTTTTCTATTAATGATCTTTCGCCTGTTACATATCAAGCCAAAACCCTTAATCTTTTCGAATTAAATAATTTTATAGATATTGAAAGAGCAAGTGGTTCTCCTCTATTATCTAGCCATATTCTTGAAAGAAACAAAAGGTATACATTACCTGTAACAATACTAATTTTAACTATTCTTGCGGTTACCGTAGCATCCAATAAAAAAAGAGGAGGAATTGGTTTAAACCTTGCACTAGGAATTATTTTAGCTTTTATTTTTATTTTTTTTGATAAGCTTTTTTCTGTTCTAGTATCAAAATCTGATTGGAATCCTAATGTTGGCGCATGGCTTCCAAATTTTGTTTTTATAATAATTACTTATTACATTTTTAAACTCGTAAGAAAATGATTTTTAAACCTTTTTTTTAATTTATATTTGAAAAATATTTATGGAATATCTTGATTTTGAATTACCTCTTAAAGAACTTGAAGACCAACTTGATAAATGTAATGTCATTGGAGATGAAAGCAAAGTGGATGTAAGGGATACTTGTAAAAAACTTAAACTCAAAATCGAAAAAACTAAGAAGGAAATATATTCTAATATAACTCCATGGCAAAGAGTTCAATTATCTAGACATCCATCTAGACCATATACACTCGATTACATTAATGCATTAACTGACGGTAATTTTTTAGAATTACATGGAGATAGAAATATTTCAGATGACAAAGCAATGGTTGGCGGTCTTGGTAAAATTGATAACCAATCTTTTATGTTCATTGGTCAACAGAAAGGTAATAATATAAAAACAAGACAATATAGAAATTTTGGTATGGCCAATCCTGAGGGTTATCGCAAGGCATTAAGGTTGATGAAACTTGCCGAAAAATTTTCAATACCAATAGTTACTTTTATTGATACTCCTGGTGCGTATCCAGGGATTGAAGCTGAAGAAAAAGGCCAGGCAGAAGCTATTGCTAGAAATCTTTATGAAATGTTCAATTTAAAAACCCAAATAATTTGTATTGTAATAGGAGAGGGGGCATCTGGTGGAGCATTAGGCATTGGTATTGGAGATAAAATTATGATGCTAGAAAATACGTGGTATTCTGTTATTTCCCCAGAATCTTGTTCTTCAATTTTATGGAGAAGTTGGGATTTTAAGGAAAAGGCAGCAGAAGTATTAAAGCTTACCCCTGAAGACATGAAAAAAAACAAATTGATTGATAAAATAATTAAAGAACCTTTAGGTGGAGCTCATCAAAATAGAAATAAAGTTTTCAACACTGTAAAAAAAGAAATTATAACTTCATTTAATGATCTTAAANTTCTTTCAACTTCAAAACTTCTTGAGGAAAGGTCNAATAGATTTACATCCATGGGTGTTTTTAATGAATTAAGCTAGTACTATCAACATTATCCTTATAGTTATTAACATATTTTTGTTTGCTTAAATTATTATTTATTAGTAACAATTAATGAATCATTTTTTAAGTTTANCATGTGAAGAGTATTAGAAATATAAGTTCAGCATCCAGTTCAAATCCNGGCTCTGTTTATTCAATTCAAAAGGGCAAAATCCCGCCNCAGGCTGTTGATTTAGAGGAGGTAGTCTTAGGAGCTATGATGATTGATAAGAAGGGTGTNGATGAGGTGATTGATATTTTACACCCTGAAGTTTTTTATAAAGAAAGTCATAAGATTATTTACTCTGCGATCATTAATCTATTTGAACAACAAGAGCCTATTGATATAAAAACTGTTTCTCACCAACTAAAAAAAGAAGCTAAATTAAATTTAATTGGTGGAGATATATATTTAGTTGAGCTTACTCAAAAAGTTTCATCGTCCGCTCATATAGAGTTTCATTCTAGAATTATACTTCAAAAGTTTATACAAAGAAAACTAATTGAAATATCTAGTGAAATAATTGAAAGCTCCTATGATGAAACAACAGATGTTTTTGATTTATTGGATACGGCAGAATCAAAAATTTATGATATTTCTCAGGGTAATTTGAAGAAAAACTCTCAAACAGCCGAAAATTTAGTGATTGCTGCTAAGAAAAAGATTGAAGAAATTTCTAAAAAAGAGGGTTTAAGTGGAATACCATCAGGATTTAATGAAATTGATAAGTTAACGTCTGGATGGCAACAAAGTGATCTAATAATTATTGCTGCAAGACCTGGTATGGGTAAAACAGCTTTTACACTTTCTATGGCTCGTAATATTTCAGTTGAAAATAATATTCCAGTTGCTTTTTTCTCACTAGAAATGTCCGCTCTTCAATTAATTACTCGGTTAATTTCTTCGGAAACTGGGCTGAATTCAGAAAAATTGAGAACTGGTAAACTAGAAAAATTTGAATGGGAACAGTTAAATGTAAAAGTCTCAAACCTTGAAAGTGCTCCATTATATATAGATGACACTCCATCATTATCTATTTTTGAACTTCGTGCTAAAGCCAGAAGATTATCTTCTCAGTATGGTATTAAATTAATTGTTTTAGATTATTTACAATTAATGACTATTGGGTCTACACAAAAATCAGGAAACAGAGAACAAGAGATTTCAACTATTTCTAGAAATTTAAAAGCACTTGCAAAAGAATTAGATATACCAATTATAGCTTTATCACAATTATCACGTGCTGTTGAGTTAAGAGGAGGAACTAAAAGACCAATTCTTTCAGATTTAAGAGAATCTGGTGCTATTGAACAAGATGCTGATATAGTTTCATTTTTATATAGACCAGAATACTATAAAATTGACGAATGGGATGATGAGGATAGAACCCCTGCCCTTGGACAAGCTGAATTTATTGTAGCAAAGCATAGAAATGGTGGATTAAATTCAATAAAGCTCAAGTTTATTAGTTCTCTTGGAAAGTTTGAAAATTTAAATTCATTCGATAATCCATTTGAATACCAATCTAAATTGAACGAGGAATCTAAAATTAATCCCGATCAAGCATTTGAAAGTGGAAGTTACAGATCAGAAGAGGATGAAGATCCTTTCTAAACTATTTAACTTTTTTTACAATTTCCTCAAATTTTTTTGGATCGTTCATAGCTAAATCTGCTAAAACTTTTCTGTTTATTGAGATATTGTTTGATTTGAGTTTGTTTATTAATTCTGAATAAGAAAGACCATGCTCCCTTGCAGCAGCATTTATTCTTGTTATCCATAATGATCTAAAAACTCTCTTTTTAGCTTTTCTATCTCTGTAAGCATAAGAAAGTGCTTTTTCAACAGCATTTTTAGCTACTGTATACACATTTTTTCTTCTTCCGAAATATCCCTTAGCTTTTTTAAGAATTTTTTTTCTTCTTTGTCTTGAAGCGACTGTATTTACTGAACGTGGCATTTTATATAATTTTTGGCTGAGGTGTTTTTCAAACTTTAAACCTTTTACCTGTTTTACAAATTATTTTAATCTTAATTGTTTTTTGATATTGTTTAAATCACTATCATTTACTAACCCATCATGAGTTAATTTGAGTTTTCTCTTTTTTGATTTTTTGGTAAGGATATGATTTTTGAAAGCGTGTTTTCTTTTAATCTTTCCTGTTCCCGTAACTTTAAACCTTTTTTTTGCGCTTGATTTGGTCTTTAATTTACTCATTTACTACTTTTTAACTTTTTTTGGGGTCACAAACATAATCATTTTTTTTCCTTCTAGAGCAGGTAATTGTTCAACTTTTCCATATTCTTCTAATTCTTGTGCTAATTTTAGAAGTAAAATTTGCCCTTGCTCTTTAAAAATAATTGATCTTCCCTTAAAAAACACAAAAGCTTTAAGTTTTGCTCCATCCTGAAGAAATTTAATAGCATGTTTCTTTTTAAACTCATAGTCATGTTGATCAGTCTGTGGTCCAAATCTTATTTCTTTTACAACAACCTTTTGCGTTTTTGCTTTTAAAAACTTTTCTCTTTTTCTTTGATCATAAAGAAATTTCTTATAATCTAAAGCTTTACAAACTGGTGGTGATGCCTTTGGCGAGATTTCAACTAAGTCTGTTTCTAGAGATTTTGCTATCTCTAAAGCTTTTGAAAGCGGGTATACGCCAACTTCGACATTATCACCTACTAATCTAACTTCATTAGCTATAATTTCTCCATTAATTTTATGGGGATTTTTTTTAATTATTCTTCCAGGTCTTCTACCTCTTTTTCTTCTTAGTGCTATAGCTTTAGGTTTTAATTATATGATTTAAGTTCTTCTTCTTTAATAAAGTTAATTAATTTCTTAATATCCATTTCTCCAATTTCTTCACCTCCTTTTATTCTTATTGATATTGTTTGATTATCAACTTCTTTATCACCAATTATTCCCATAAAAGGAATCTTTGATTTTTCTGCATCTCTGATCTTTTTCCCAACTGTTTCATTTCTTAAATCAGAGGTTGAGCGAATTTCGGACTTTTCTAATAAATTTGAAACTTTTTGAGTGTAATTTTTATGTTTATCACCAACTGCAATTAATTTAATTTGATTGGTAGCTAACCAAAGAGGAAAAATCCCACCAGTATGTTCAATTAAAATTGCTATAAACCTTTCAAGACTTCCAAAAGGTGCTCTATGGATCATTACAGGTCTTACAAGTTCATTATTTTGATTTTTATATGAAAGATCAAATCTTTCCGGTAGATTGTAATCTACTTGGATTGTTCCTAATTGCCACTCACGATTTAATGCATCCTTTACCATAAAATCTAATTTAGGCCCATAAAAAGCAGCTTCTCCATATTCAATTCTATATTTTAACTTTTTCTCTTCGGTTGCTTCAATAATTGCTTCTTCGGCAATTTTCCAAATTTCATCTG
Source organism: Flavobacteriaceae bacterium (assembly GCA_002693085.1). Next base: position 13,184 of record NZOB01000054.1, read on the forward strand.
ATCCAATATATTTTTCCTTATTTTCTTTGTCTCTGAGAGAAATTTGAGCAGTAAAATCTTCAAAACCTAATGATTTAAATACATGTAGAACAAGATCAATAACATTTTTAAACTCTTGTACTAGTTGATCTTCAGCACAAAAAATGTGCGCATCATCTTGAGTAAAACCTCTAACTCTAGTTAAGCCATGTAATTCACCACTTTGTTCATATCGGTATACAGTTCCAAACTCAGCATATCTTTTTGGTAAATCTCTGTAGCTCCATTGTTGAGAATTATAAATTTCACAATGATGAGGACAATTCATAGGTTTAAGTAAAAATTCTTCATCAATATTTGGAGTTTTAATTGGNTGAAAACTACTTTCACCATATTTTTCGTAATGCCCAGAAATNTCATACAACTTTTTATTTCCAATATGTGGTGAAATTACCATTTCATATCCNGCATTTTTTTGAGCTTTTTTTAAAAAATTTTCNAGTCTTTCTCTAAGCTCTGCNCCAGCTGGAAGCCANAGTGGAAGACCTTGTCCAACTTTACTTGAGAAAGTAAAAAGATTCATTTTTTTTCCNATAACTCTATGATCTCTTTTTTTTGCTTCTTCAATCAATTGGAGATAATCATTTAATAGTTTTTCTTTTGGAAATGAAATACCATATATTCTAGTAAGTTGCTTATTTTTTTCGTCTCCTCTCCAATAAGCACCAGCTACATTTAAAAGTTTTACACTTTTTATAAGCTTTGTGTTTAAAAGATGACCACCACGACATAAATCAGAAAAATTAGAGTGATCACAAAAAGTTATTTTATCATNAATGCCTTCNATAAGTTCCAATTTATATGGATTTTTTTCTGATTTATAATACTTGATAGCTTCATCTTTAGAACATTCTCGCATTTTGAAATCATGACCTTCACGAGAAATTTCAATCATCCTTTTCTCAATTTTTNAAAAATCATTTTCAGAAAAAACTTCTTCACCAAAATCAACATCATAATAGAATCCTGAATCAATTGCAGGCCCGATAGTTAATTTAGATTTTGGATAAAACTCTAAAATAACTTGAGCTAANATATGAGCAGTCGAATGCCAAAAAGCTTTTTTACCTTCATCATTATCCCATGTAAAGAACTTAATATTTCCGTTTTCATTTAATTTTGTAGACAATTCAATAGTTGTTTCGTTAAAAGACGCACTTAAAATACTCTTTGCTAGAGAATTNCTAATAGACTTTGCTATTTCAAAAGGTGTAATACCATTTTCAAATTGTTTNACGGAACCATCTGGAAATTTAATATCAAGCATTATTTTTATAAATCTTTTTCAAAAATATGTTTAATAATGGACATAATACCAGAGAAAAGTGTAAAAATTGCAGTAGCACAAATTATTAGACCAATTGCAAGAACAATCATATACCATTCATGTTCATCGTTTTTAAAGGCTTGAAATAAAATAGTAGGGCCTAAAAACATCAAAAATAAAGTAAGTAATAATCTTTTGAATCCAACTAACAAATAATTTTTCTTCATTATTATGCTTTGATTCTATAGCTATTNATCATCAACAAAAATCCAAAAATTATAAATGGAATACTAAGCCACTGACCAGTAGATAAAATACCCAATGTTTCTTCAATNCCACCTTGACTTTCTTTAACGTATTCAACAATNAATCGAATAGANAATAATTTAGATAGGAAAAATCCAAAAATAAANCCTTTCTTAGTNGATAGTTTTGTTTTATTATATATCAAAACTAGAAATNCAAANAGTATCAAATAACCAAAAGCTTCNTATAGTTGAGCTGGATGCCTAGGTAAATTTTCTCCNCGATTTAAAAAAATCACTCCAAAATCTGAGTTAGTGAATTTTCCAAGAATTTCNGAATTGAAAAAATTACCGATTCTAACAAACATACCGCCNAGTGCAACTGCAATAACTAATCTGTCAAAAATCCANAAAACAGAGTCATATTTATATTTTATTTTATAAATAATAATTGAAGTTATAATGCCAATTGTTGCTCCATGGCTAGAAAGTCCTCTAAAACCTATAAATTTCCATCCTGAATCATCAATNTTAAATGGTAAAAATATTTCTAATAAATTATTTTGAAAATAATCCCAATTATAAAAAAACACCTCNCCTAATCTAGCACCAATTATTGTTCCTAAAACCATGTGTACTAAAAAAGGATCTAAAAGTGTGATATCTTTTTTTTCTTTGATGTAAATCTTTTTCATTATTTGAAATCCTATGAAGAATGCTAATAAAAACATTAAGCTGTACCAGTGGATTCCAATTGAACCAAATGAAATTATTTTTTCATCAGGAGACCATTCAAGTATAAAATCATTCATTATTCAAATATATAGATAATAATTATGGAACTGGGTCATGACCGCTACCTCCCCACGGATGACATTTAGATATCCTTCTTAATGAGTAATATGTTCCAAGNATTAAACCATGTTTTTTTAAGGATTCTAGTGCGTAGTTAGAACATGTTGGGGAAAATCTACAATTTAATCCTAAAATAGGGGATATAAAAAATTGATAAAACTTTATTAAAATAATAAAAGGAAAAATTAAAATTCCTCTCATTTCTTATCTTCAATATTGATTCCTAAAGAATTTAATTTATCTCTTATAAAGTCAGAAATAATATAATTTTTATTCTCTCTCTCTTTATCTCTAATTTCAATCAAAAGATCTAATATTTGATTTTGATTATCGTTTTTTTCTGATTCAAAATTAAGTCCAAGAATATCAGTGCTAAATACACTAAAATAATTAATCAATAAATTTTTGTTTTCTAAATCAATTTTCTTTTTTCCAGATTTTATTTCATTAACTATTTTGGTAAGATCAAAGAAATTAGCTATCAATTTGGGTGAGTTGAAGTCATCGTTTAGAGATTTATAACAATTGTCAACCCAATCTTGAGAACTAATATTTGAAATATCTGATGTTTCTAGATTATCTATATCTTTCTTTAATTGAACAACTTTTTCAAAAGCTTTTTCTGAAGCCAACAAAGCTTCATTTGATAAATCAAGAGTATTTCTATAATGAGCTTGATACATAAAAAACTTTAAAGTCATTGGAGAAAAAGACTTGGAAAAAATATTATTGTTTCCGTCAAATATTTCACTAGCTAAAACTGAATTTCCTGTAGATTTAGACATCTTCTTTCCATTTAATGTTAGCATGTTAGCATGAAGCCAAAAATTTGCTGAAACTTCATTTGATAAACATTCATTTTGAGCAATTTCACAATCATGATGTGGGAATTTAAGGTCAAGTCCACCCCCATGTATATCAAATTTATTTCCCAAATACTTTCTGCTCATAGCAGAACATTCAAGATGCCATCCGGGAAAACCTAAACTCCATGGAGATTTCCATTTCATAATATGTTTGTCTTCAGCTTTCTTCCACAATGCAAAGTCCTGAGGGTTTTTCTTTTCATTACTTCCTGTTAAATCTCTTGATTCGTTAATTACATTATCTAGATCACGATTACTAAGTTTAGAATATTTAAAATCTTTGCTGAAGTTCTTTGTGTCAAAATATACTGACCCCTTACTTTCGTAAGCATAACCTTTATCAATAATTTCTTGAATCATTTCAATTTGCTCGATTATATGACCTGATGCAGTGGGTTCAATACTTGGCTTTAGAACATTGAATGAATCTAAAATTGAATGAAATTCATTGGTATATTTTTGAACAACTTCCATAGGTTCAATTTTTTCAATTTTAGCTCTTTTTGAAATTTTATCTTCGTCAGAATCATCCTCTAAATGGCCAACATCTGTTATATTTCTTACATACCTTACATTATAACCTAAATGTTTTAAGTATCTAAATATTAAATCAAAAGAAATAAAAGTTCTGATATTTCTTTTGATTTAATATTTAGATACTTAAAACATTTAGGTTATAATGTAAGGTATGTAAGAAATATAA
>NZOB01000055.1 GCA_002693085.1 Flavobacteriaceae bacterium
AATGAGGTTTACTTCCAAGGCAATAAAAGAGATCAAATTATTTCAATTTTAAAATCACAGGGCCATACTGTGAAGAGAATCGGAGGTTAATTACTAACCATCATGTTCACCAATTGGTGAATTACTAAATACTAAATAAGCAAAAATCCCAGTAGACAAAAGCATACATATCCAGTATAATGCATCATTATCGGAGGTTAAACCCACTATGTCAAGAGTAGCTTCAGCTATCATAAAACCAATAAATGCCTTTACTCTTTTAGAATGAAACAAGGCTGAAACTCTTTTGTAGTAAGTTGCAAGAGAAAACCATATTACTGGAATTAATGAAATTACAATTGAAATGATCCAAATAGCTGATATATTTTCTGATAGCCATTCCATTGGTCCGATTTCCATCATTTCCTCAGCAATCTTTCTGCCTGCCTCCTCACCTATTGCATTACTTTCAGCCATACTCATTCCGTCAGCATTTGAAAAATCAAAACCATCCATATAATTGAATACTGTGGATGAAATCCATGCAATACATAGTCCAATAAAAGGAATAGATAAAACAATGGTAAACAATGTTCTTAGAATAAAACTAGAACCATTGATTGTACCTTTGAATTGAAAAAATTTTTTCATAAAATAATAATTAAGGTCTTACCTTAAATTTACTTATAATTAATTCCATTTAATAGTCTTAAGTCCTTTATTTTTTAAAAAGTTATTGCACTTAAGAAAATGTTTATTTCCAAACCAAAAACCTTTATTAGCGCTTAATGGAGAAGGATGACCACTTTTTAATATTAAATGATCATTTTCAAAAATATATTTTTCTTTATTTTTAGCATAATTTCCCCATAACATAAAAACAAGATTTTTCTTTTCTTTTGAAACTAAATTAATAACATTATCAGTAAACTTCTCCCACCCAATATGTTTATGAGATCCAGGAAATTTTCTTCTTACTGTTAATATTGAATTTAGTAATAAAACCCCTTGATTTGACCAATCACTTAAATCACTATCCATTCTTTCAGAATCAGTAAGATTTTCATTTAGTTCTTTAAAAATATTATTAAGTGAGGGAGGATTTTCAATATCTCTATTTACAGAAAAACACAATCCATTTGCTTGTTTTTCACCATGATAAGGATCTTGACCAATTATAACAACTTTTAACTCTTTAAAAGGACATTCATCAAAGGCTTTAAAGATATTTTTTCCTTGTGGATAACATATAAAATTTGAGTATTCTTCCTTTGTTTTTCTTATTATTTCAGTAAAATAATCTGATTTAAATTCATTTTCTAAAATTTTTTTCCAAGAATCAGAAATTTTAACACTCAAGATTTTTGAAATTTTGATACAATTAAAGATACCATTGCATCCCCAGTTACATTAACAACTGTTCTAAACATGTCTAAAGGTCTATCTACTGCAAAAATTAATGCCAATCCCGCTTCTGGTATTCCTGCTTGTGCTAGAACAATTACCAAAACTATTATTCCTGCACTTGGAACAGCTGCTGCACCAATAGAAGCTAGAGTTGCTGTAGAAATTATTCCTAATTGATCGACTAAACTTAAATCTAGACCAAATGCTTGAGCAATAAATACAGCTGCAACTGCTTGATATACTGCAGTACCGTCCATATTAATAGTAGCACCTATTGGTAAAACAAAGCTAGATACCTCTTTTTTTACACCTAAATGATTTTCAACTCTATCCATGGTAACTGGAAGAGTTGCAGCACTTGAACTGGTAGAAAAAGCTACTAATTGAGCAGGTAAAATCCCATCGATAAAATCTTTTAAATTTCGTCTTAGAAAAATTTTTACAAATAATAAGTAGACGAAGATTACAATAAAAAGTCCAACTAATAATGTTACAGAGTATAATAATAAGCTTTTTAATAAATCAATATTTGGAGCTTCNACAATCAATGAGGCAAGTAATGCAAATACACCATATGGTGCACATGACATAATAATGTCTATAATTTTTAAAATAACATCATTTAATGAATCAAAAAATCTTTTAACTGGTTTTGCCTTTTCAGANGGTATTAATATCATGGAGATGCCAAATAATATTGAGAAAAATATTACTTGAAGCATATTTTTATTGTCGGATGCAGCTCCTAAAAAATTTGATGGAACTAAATCAACAAGTGGTTGAAGCGGCCCAGAATCNTTCTTCTCTTTTGCAATTTCTCTTTTTTCATCAGCATCTGTAGAATATGCATTAATTAATTCTGTTCTNGTCTCATCACTTATTGATTCTCCAGGTTTCATNGTGTTAACAACCAATAAACCAATACTAACAGCTATAACAGTTGTGGTTAGGTATGTAGTAATTGTTAGANNTCCCATTGAAGATAATTTTGATATATCTTTTAAATCAGATATACCTTTTATTAATGAGGCAAGAATTAATGGAATTGCTATTAATTTTAAAGAATTAATGAAGATAGTTCCGAATGGTTTGATCCAATTGGTTATAAATATACTTCCACCATTGAATGAACTAAATAATAAGCCNAAAANAACACCTAAAAACATACCAATGATTATTTTCCAGTGTAATGAAATTTTTTTCATAGTTTTTTTGAATTATTAATAAGAATCATATCCAAGATCACAAGTGAAGCCATAGCTTCAACTATTGGCACTGCCCTAGGAACTACACACGGATCATGTCTGCCTTTTCCTGAAATACTTGTTTCTTTCCCTTTNTTGTCAATAGTTCTCTGATCTTTCATTATAGTTGCGACAGGCTTAAATGCTACATTAAAATATATATCCATCCCATTACTTATACCACCTTGAATACCTCCAGAGTAATTAGTTTTTGTTGATTCGTCAGCTTCATATTGGTCATTATGNTCACTTCCTTTCATCTTTACACCAGCAAATCCACTTCCATATTCAAAACCTTTGACAGCATTAATTGACAACATTGCCTTTCCTAGTTCAGCATGTAATTTATCAAATACCGGTTCACCAATTCCAACAGGNACATTCTTGATAATACATGAAACAACTCCACCAATGGTGTCACCTTCTTTTCGGACTGACTTGATTAAATTTTCCATTTCCTCAGCCTTTTTTAAATCAGGGCATCTCACAGGGTTTTTTTCAATATTTTCAAAATTAACTTTTGAAAAATCAGAGGAAATACTTACATCCCCTACCCTTGAAACAAATGCTTTAAAAGAAATATCATTTAAAATTTGTTTAGCAATTGATCCAGCNACAACTCTACATGCTGTTTCTCTAGCTGAACTTCTTCCTCCNCCTCTATAATCTCTAATTCCATATTTTTTTTGATAAACAAAATCAGCATGAGAAGGTCTAAAAATATTTTTTATATGATCATAATCTTTTGATTTTTGATCTTTATTTACAATTATAAAACCAATAGGAGTTCCAGTAGTTTTACCTTCAAATATTCCAGACAAAAATTCTACTTTATCACTTTCTTTCCTTTGAGTTACAATTTTAGATTGTCCTGGTTTACGTCTATCAAGATCAAACTGAACAATAGATAAATCAATATCTTTATTTGCAGGACATCCATCAATAATACCGCCTATTGCTTTACCATGTGATTCTCCAAAAGTTGTAAGTGTGAAAATTTTTCCAAATTTATTACTCATAATCCATACAAAAATAAGTTAAAAATTAAGATAACTGTAAAGAGGATAAATTTACTTCCAGTTTTTTAACTTACTTGATTTTCCAATTCCAGGATTAAAACTATTAGTTGGGTCTAATTCCTTATAAAAATTATATANCGATTCTTTNGCAACATATTCATGTCCTACATTATGCTCAGCTGGATATTCAGCACCTCTTGAATCATAATATTTTAGAAGTTTATTTAGAAGTTTTTTGCTATCAACTCCATTTTTAACTATGTAGTTTTGATGTAAAACATGACAGAANAAATGTCCATAATATAATTTGAGTTCAATTAAATCATCAATTTCTTTAGGAAGTATTTCAAACCAATTCTTCTCATTTCTAGGTAATGCAATATCCATTGAAAAAGCTTCTTCGTTCTTTTTATTATTTAAAGCTTGGTATCTACCAAATGCACTTGCTGAAACGAATCTATGTAACATAGCTTTTTTTGATTCTTTANCATTACATTTAAAATAATTTCCATCATTTTCTTTGAAGAATGACTCAAAATAAGACTCAGCTTCATCAATTCCTTCATCAGTCATTTCTATTATCCAGTGATGCTCATAAGAATCTCTAAATTCTTCCATTTTTTTTGGTAAGTGATTTGGCCAAAAATTACTTAAAAACTGCATGATTCTATCTGATAATTTATTGGGAAGAAAACTCATTTTTTTTGATAATAAATCAACTTTTCTCTTAATTTCAAATAACGTAGGAAGAAAATTTGTACCAAGCTTTTCGATAACTAAAAAATTATCTTTACTATATTTTCTTGCCGCATCGTAGCATTCTCTATGTAAATAATCCCCTAATCTAGGAAGGGCCTTAAAATTTGAAAGAATNTGTCTTCTTATTTTCCAAAAAACATCAACNTCGTTAGTGCCTAAATAAAANACTTGACTNTTTTTTGGTTTTGGATATGTATCCAATCTTAAAGCAAAAACNGCAACTTTACCAGNACTTCCAGACGCACCATACAATAAACGACTATCTGAGTTATATCTAGATGGTCTATCAGAATTAATNTTTCGGACAATTTCAGAATATTTATTATCAGATGCTAGTTTATCTGAGTTAATAATGTCAGTNTTAGTGTAATTCTTATCTTCTAAATTTTGTAAAATTTCTTCAGGTTTTGAACCTAATTCTAAATCAAGTTCGTTTATTAATTCTAGTTCTCCATTTTTATTTACTTGAGCGTATAGTGCTAATTGAGTAAATGCTGGACCTCTTTGAACTAGAGAGCCTCCTGAATTGTTACATACACCACCAACAATNGAAGCACCTATTGAAGTAGATCCTATTACAGAATGTGGATCTCTATCGTATTTTTCCAATTTCTTTTCTAAATCATATAATGTACTTCCAGCTAATCCTATTATTTGTTTACCATTATTAATTATATGAATATCATTAATTCTTGTTGTATTAATTATAATAATTTNACGATCATAATCATTACCATCAGGNGTTGATCCTCCAGTTAATCCTGTATTTGCTGCTTGCATCAATATAATTAATTCATTCTCTAAACATATTTTTAAAATTTTCCATATCTCGATTAATTTTCCAGGTTTTACAACAGCGAGTGCATTTCCATCTCCATATCTCCATCCTTTGGAAAATGGTTCTTTTTCCCATTCTGAAGTAATTANATTGTTATCTCCAACAATGTTTTTTAATTNAAAAATTAGTTTGGATTTATCTTTCATAAGTTTACAATTAAAGTTATTACTTTTGACCAAGTATTCCTAAATTTGCCACTTATGAGAAAGTTAATTCTTTTATTGTTTTTAATAACATCTTGTAGCACTAATGATGTCAAAATAACTGCTAATTCTGATTTTGATNATGATGGTAAAGTTTTTTTAGTTCAATACAAAGAAAACAGACCTGTTTTAAAAGATTCAACATACATTGTTAACGGAAAGTTTTCTTTCTTAGACACTATCTCATATCCTGAAATGCATTATTTATTTTTTAAAGATATAATTGGAAACATACCTTTCATTTTAGAACCTGGCGAAATTANGCTGAATATCTATAAAGATTCNTTATCAAGCTCAAAAGTTTCTGGAACTAAATCAAATGATGATTTTAAAAGATATAAGAATGAAACTCTAGTCTACACTAATGAATTATCTAAGATTGATGAGGAAATAAATGTTGCTTTATCATCTTCAGATTCACTTCTCGTTTCTGATCTTGAGTCTCAATTTGTTAATATAAGAGAGAAATTAACTGACTATGAGTTTGATTTTATTAACCAAAATAATGATTCCTATATTTCTTCNTTAATCCTTAGGCGTATGATCTTTGAAAGATCAATAGACTATAATTTAGCTGACTCTTTGTTAAATAATTTTTCTGATTTANTTAAAAGAACAAGTTCATCAATTGAGATCAAAAAAATTATTGATAATTATAAGCTNACAAACTCTGANTCACCTCGNATTGGTTCTTTTGCTCCAAAATTTTCAGGCCCTGGTTTAAATGGAGAAACAATATCTNTAAACTCAATAGATTCAAAATATATTCTTTTGGAATTTTGGGCTTCTTGGTGTGCTCCNTGTAGAGTTTCAAATCCTGGTTTAGCGGAAACGATGGCAAAATATGATCAAAGTGACTTTGTGATAGTAGGAGTTTCATTGGATAATAATGAAGCTTCATGGAAAAAAGCAATTGAGGAAGATGGTATTGAAAATTGGATTCATATTTCTAGTTTAAAATATTTTAATGATCCAATATCTAAATTATANAATGTTGCTTCNGAGGGAGTTCCAACTTCATTTCTNATTGATCCTGAAAGAAAAATTATTGCNAAAAATCTTTACAGTGATGAATTAGAATTTGTATTGAATGCTTCTTTAAATAATAATTAAAGAAATTGTGGTTTTGTCTCTGTTTTTCAAGCTAATTAAAAGCCTTCCTTTAAGTATTGTGTATGTAATTTCAGATATTTTAAATTTTCTGATCTATCGTGTTTTTAAGTACAGAGTAGATCTTGTAACTAAAAATCTCAAAAGAAGTAATTTAAATTTAGAACCCTATCAAATAAACATAATTACCAAAAAATTTTATAGATATTTTACTGATCTATATTTGGAATCAATTAAAATGGANTCTTTTTCAAAAAGTGATTTTGATAATAAATTTAATGTCAAAAATGTTGAACTATTAAATAAGTTTTATAATCAAGGNAAGAGTGTTGTTTTTATGTGTTCACATTANTCAGGATATGAATGGTGNACAAGTCTNCCCTACTACATTAAACACAAATTTTCGGTAGTATATACNCCAATAAAAAATAAATCAGTTAATGATTTTATGTANAACTCTAGATCTAGACATGGTTTAGAATTAATTTCTAGATATGATGCNATTAAAGAAATTCATAAAAAAGAATCTGAATCAAAGACACCTTACCTTTACGGATTAGTTNCCGACCAATCTCCTCAGTTNAGNNCAAAAAGTTATTGGAGTAAATTTTTAGGAGTTAAAGTACCAGTCTTTACTGGTTCCGAAAGAATAGCAAAAAAATATAATCTTCCTGTTGTTTATGGTAGAATGAAGAAATTAAAAAGAGGATATTACTCTGTTGAATTTCAACTTATTACAGAAAACCCAAATGATTATGATGATTATGAAATAACTGAAAAATATTTAAGATTAGTAGAAAATCAATTACACGAAGATCCTCACCCATATTTATGGACTCATAATAGATTCAAACATTCGGGAAAAGCTTTTCCCGAATGTTTGAATCTATTATGAGTCCATAAATATGGGTG
>NZOB01000056.1 GCA_002693085.1 Flavobacteriaceae bacterium
AGATAAAGAAAAAGCAGAAAATGAAGCAAAGGCTGAAAAAGGTGATGATAAGCCAAGCGACAATAATAACGAAAAAAAATAGTTCAATATGAGTAATATAACCGCCTCAGATGTTAATAAATTAAGAAAAAGTACAGGTGCTGGAATTATGGATTGTAAAAAGGCTTTAGTCGAAGCTAATGGAGATTTTGATTTAGCAATTGAAAATTTGAGAAAAAAAGGTCAAAAAGTTGCTGCAAAAAGAGCTGACAGAGAGTCAAGTGAAGGTGCAGTTATAGCAAAAGTAAATTCTGATTCAAATTCTGGAGTCATAATTTCTCTTAATTGTGAAACAGATTTTGTTGCAAAGAATGAATCATTTATTTCTCTTGCTAATCAGATAGCTGAATTAGCATTAAGTTCCAATTCAAAAGAAGAACTTTTAGATACAAAAATTGAATCAATGTCTGTTCAGGAAAAATTAATTGAACAAACAGGTGTTATTGGTGAAAAACTAGAAATAGGTTCATTTGAAAAAATTAATTCAAACTTCGTTGGATCTTACATTCATGCTGGAAATAAAATTGCTACAATTGTTGGTCTATCTAATAATTTTGATGGATCATTTGAAGTTGCAAAAAATGTATGTATGCAAGCTGCGGCGATGAATCCAGTTGCCCTTGATGAAGATGGAGTAAGTAAAGAAATAATTGAAAAAGAAATTGAAATTGCTAAAGAACAGTTAAGAGCGGAAGGAAAACCAGAGGCNATGCTTNAAAATATAGCTAAAGGTAAATTNAAGAAATTTTTCAAAGACAACACTTTAATTAATCAAGCATTTATTAAAGACAATAAGANGTCAGTTAATGAGTACATTAAATCTGTAAACTCAGATTGTTCAATNACAGACTTTAAAAGGGTTTCCTTAGTNTAATTAATACACAACCCTTTTAAATACTATGATTATATTTACATAATCATTAAAATGCCATANAAAAGAATTTTATTAAAATTAAGTGGTGAAGCTCTNATGGGCAATAGGACCCATGGTGTTGACCCTGAAAGAATCAAGGCCTATTGTAAAGAAATTAGCGAACTTGTAAAAACTGGTGTTGAAATAGCAATTGTTATTGGCGGNGGTAATATTTTTAGAGGATTATCCGCAGCTAGCAATGGAATGGATAGAGTCCAAGCTGACTACATGGGGATGTTAGCCACTGTAATTAATGGACTTGCTTTACAAAGTACTCTTGAAGAAAGTGGTATTCAAACNAGGCTTCAAACAGCTCTTAAAATGGAATCAATTGCTGANCCNTATATAAAAAGAAGAGCTGTAAGACATCTTGAAAAAAAGAGAGTTGTTATTTTTAGCGCTGGAACTGGAAATCCTTTTTTTACAACTGACTCTGCTGCAGTTTTACGAGCAATTGAAATTAATGCAGANGTTATTTTAAAGGGAACAAGAGTGGACGGAATATACAATTTAGACCCAGAAAAAAATAAAGATGCTATAAAATTTGAACATTTAACATTTGATGATGCCATTACAAAAAAATTAAAAGTAATGGATTCAACAGCATTTACATTAAGTAAAGAAAATAATTTNCCAATTATTGTTTTTAATATGAATAAACCTGGAAATTTGAAGAAAATTATTGATGGAAAACAAATTGGTACAATAGTTAATTAAATGGAAGAATTAGAGTTTATTTTAGAAGCTACAGAAGAATCAATGGTTAANTCCATTTCTTTTTTGGAAAAAGAGCTTTTAAATATNAGAGCAGGTAAAGCTAATCCNAATATGTTATCNAGTGTAAAAGTTGATTATTATGGTGCACAAACTCCATTAAATCAAATTGCTAATATTAANACCCCAGATTCACAAACCCTGTCCATTCAACCATGGGAAAAAGATAAACTTGAAGATATAGAAAAGGCTATTTTATCAAGTAATTTAGGATTTAATCCAATGAACAATGGTGAATCTATAATAATTAGTATTCCTCCATTGACTGAAGAAAGAAGAATAGAGTTAGTAAAAGTTGCAAAATCTGAAGTTGAAAACGCTAAAGTAAGTATTCGTAATGCAAGAAAAGAAGCTAATAACGAAATTAGAAAATCTGATGCAAGCGAAGATATGAAATCAAACTTTGAAATAGATATTCAGAACATTACTGATAAATACACTTCAAAAATCGATTCAATTTTTTCAACTAAAGAAAAAGAAATTTTATCCGTCTAATAATGTCAGAAAGATTACAAATTAAGTCTATATTAAATGATGATTATGTTGGGAAAAATATCACTGTTTATGGCTGGGTTAAAACATTTCGTTCTAATAGGTTTATTAACTTAAATGACGGTTCTTGTCTAAATGATCTTCAATGTGTAGTTGATTATGAAAAACTTGAAGAATCAAAATTGTCAAAAATTAATACAGGTGCTTGTATAAAAGTTGAAGGCGAAATAGTAAAAAGTCAAGGGCGAGGACAAAATATTGAGCTAATTGCAAATAGTATTGATATTTTAGGAGAGAGTGATCCTGAAAAATTTCCAATTCAACCAAAAAAACATTCATTTGAGTTTTTGAGAGAAAATGCTCATTTGAGAGTTAGAACTAAAACTTTAAGTTCAGTATTTAGAATCAGGTCGGAAGTNTCGTATGCTATTCANAATTTTTTCAATAAAAATAATTTTTATTATATCCACACTCCAATNATTACAGGAAGTGACGCTGAAGGNGCTGGTGAAATGTTTAGAGTAACAACACTTGATTCAAATAAGAAAAATCTAGATTTTTCTGAAGATTTTTTNGGTAANGAAACNAATTTAACTGTTTCTGGTCAACTTGAAGCTGAAGCTTTGGCTTTAGGCCTTGGAAATGTTTATACTTTTGGTCCAACTTTTAGAGCTGAAAACTCAAATACTTCTAGACACTTAGCTGAATTTTGGATGATTGAACCTGAAATGGCTTTCTATGATTTAAATGATAATATGNATTTAGCTGAAGAATTCATACAAAATGTAATTAAANATACTTATGAAAAATGTAANGATGATATAGTTTTTTTAAGTGATAGATTAGAAAAAGAAGAAATGTCCAAGCCAAAAGATCAAAGAAGTGANCTTTCACTTATTGAAAAGATTGAGTTTGTAATAAATAATAATTTTAAAAGAGTTACATATTCAGAGGCATTTCAAATTTTAAGAAATTCNAAACCAAATAAAAAAGGAAAATTTAAATATCCTGTTAANGANTGGGGAATTGATTTTCAAAGCGAACATGAAAGGTTTTTAGTTGAAAAACATTTTAAGTGCCCAGTTATTGTATACGACTATCCTGCAAAAATTAAAGCTTTTTACATGAGATTAAATGATGATAAAAAAACTGTTAGAGCTATGGATATTTTATTTCCAGGAATTGGTGANATTGTTGGTGGATCTCAGAGAGAAGAAAGGCTTGATATTTTAAATGAAAGAGTTGAAGCTTTAGGTATTGAAAAGGAAGAACTTTGGTGGTATCTTGATCTTAGAAAATATGGAACTGTAAAACANAGTGGTTTTGGACTTGGCCTTGAAAGATTAATTCTATTTATAACTGGAATGAANAATATTAGAGATGTAATCCCTTTTCCACGAACTCCAAAAAACGCAGAGTTTTAGTANATATCCTTTCTTATTTTGTAATTTTAATGTAGTACATTAAAATGCTNAACCAAAAATTAAAATTAAAATTATCGCAAAAACTTTCTCCTCAGCAGATACAATTGATGAAATTAATTCAATTATCTACTCAAGAGTTTGAACAAAGATTATCTAGAGAAATTGAAGAAAANCCAGCATTAGACACTAACAATAATGAGAACTTAGATTCAGATAATTATGATGATAACGAAAATGACTATGAAATAGATGAAAGCAATCAAGATGAAATTGATATNTCTGACTATCTNTCAGATGACGATATNCCTGATTATAAATTAAAATCAAANAANTACAGTGAAGAATCNGAAAAAGATATTCCCTTTGCATCTGGAACTTCATTTAATCAATTTCTTAAAGCTCAATTACATTCATTTTCTTTAAATAAAAAAGATCAACAAATTGCAGAATTTATAATTGGAAGTTTAGACCCTTTTGGATATTTAAGAAGAGATATTTTAGATATTTCTGATGATTTAGTNTTTACACTNGGGGTTGATGCAAGTGAAATTGAAATTCAAAAAATTCTTGANAAGATATATCTTCTTGATCCACCTGGAATTGGAGCAAGAGATCTTAAACAATGTTTACTTNTACAACTTAAAAGAAAAAACANGGGAAAAACTATTGATTTAGCTATNAAAATTATTGAAGATTTTTTTGATTTATTTTCNAAAAAACATTTTGAAAAGATNAAACAAAAATTAAATNTAANCAATGATGAACTTCGNGATGTAGTTTCTGAAATTGANAAGCTTAATCCAAANCCAGGTGGAGCATTTAATGANAACACAAAAATTAATTCGTCTATTGTTCCTGATTTTACNATTAAAATTATTGATGGAGAATTAAAATTAGAATTGAACTCGAGAAATGCTCCTGAGCTTTATGTTTCTGAAGAATATAAAAATATGCTTTCTGGCTACTCTGAATCGAAAAATAAAACTAAATCACATAAGGATGCTGTTATGTTTATTAAACAAAAGCTTGACTCAGCCAAGTGGTTCATTGATGCAATTAAACAAAGAAATCAAACCTTAATTATGACTATGTCTTCAATAATAAATTTTCAAAGAGATTATTTTCTCACTGGAGACGAAAGTAAAATCAAGCCTATGATTTTGAAAGATATCGCTGAAAAAATTGATATGGACATTTCAACTATTTCAAGAGTAGCAAATAGTAAATATGTTGATACCCCTTATGGAACTAAACTTATCAAATCATTTTTTTCAGAAGGAATTAAAAACTCTGATGGAGTTGAAATTTCAACAATAGAAGTTAAAAAAACTCTTGAGGAAATCATTGATCAAGAAGACAAAAACTCTCCACATACTGATGATCAACTAACTAAACTATTAAACAAAAAAGGATATCCAATAGCTAGAAGAACTGTTGCAAAATACAGAGAGATGATAGGAGCACCAGTAGCTAGACTGAGAAAAAAATTATAATGAATAACATTTCAATTATAATTGTTAATTATAAGTCCTGGATTCCGCTAGAAAACTGTTTAAATAGCTTACTAAAACAAGAAAATGTAAATACTGATATTATAGTTGTAGATAATAATTCCAGCGATAATACATTTGAACAATATAAAAAGATGTTTCCCTCCGTAGAATGGATTGAAAACAAAAAAAATTACGGTTTCTCAAAAGCTTGTAATATTGGGGAATCTAAATCAAAATATGACCTACTCCTATTTTTAAATCCCGACACAATACTAGAAAAAAATTGTCTTGAAAAAATATTTAAAAAAAATATTGATTATAATTCTAAAATTATAAGTATAAAACAAATTGATAAAAAGGAAAAAAACACTAATGCATATGGATATTTTTTATCATTCCATACATATAACGGACTACTGAGGTTTTTTTATAGATTAATATTTAGAAAAACTAAAAAAATAAATGAAAGACTAGATTACTTTTGTCCTGATTGGATATCAGGATCATTTGTAATTATATCAAAAAATAAATTTCATAAAATTGGCAAATGGGATGAAAGATTTTGGATGTATTATGAAGATATGGACCTTTGTAAAAGAGCAAAAGAAAATGATATGGAAATAATAATGTTAAACGATATATTTTGCTATCACTTTCATGGATTATCCTCTAGAATAAACTATAAAACAAAAATAAAATCTAAAACTGAGGTTTTAATTTCAAAAATTAAATATGTTGACAAACATTTCAATGGTTTTAAGAAATTTTTATTGATTTCTCTTGTATATATGTCAATATTATTTGAACTGATTATTATGTCTGTTTTTTCAAAAGTTAAGAGGGGAATCTTAATTAATTTTTTAAAAAATTAATTATTAATTTCTGTGTAAAACAACTCTAATCTTAATCTTTTATCAAAGTTTTGAGGCTCAGGATTTGGGCCATAGATTACAGTTCCTAAAGGATTTATTGCTGTAGAAGCGGGGATAAATTTAATCTGATCAGTAACCTTAACATCTGTATTCAAAGAATTTGCAATACTTGATGTGACTGCTAATCCTAATTTAGTAGATGTAGAGTCATTTCTTACAATATTTTTTATGTGCTCTGAAATTCTAATCTTATATTTTAATCCTTTTTTATCTTCATCATATTCCAACATTCCATTATGAATAATTTTTTCATCAGATTGTTTTTGACCAGTTGAATTATCAATAAAATAATCTATAAGAGGTGTTTTACCTTCAATATCGTATAAATAAACTCTGAAAGGTTCAATAAGGCCTCCAAATGAACTAATCATGTCTTGATCAACAAACATGGTTAGATTAGCTTCATTGATTAACCAGCCTTTTGATCTAATTTCATCTAAAACATTAACACCATTATTATCAGTGAATAAGTCTAATTCTAAGATAATTCCTTGACCACCTTTTAAATATGCCCTACCTAGGTTTTCAGTTGAATTGACATTTTCAACGATTTCTTGGCTATAGTTTTCTTTATTAATAATATTAATTTGATTTCCTTGTAAATTAATTTCAAAAACAGATTTTTTCTTTTCTATTGTGTCATCAGAAGTATCATCTGTTGTATCATTAGTATCGTATTCATCATATTCATAATTAATCTTAATTTTTGCATTAGCATAATCTAGAATTAGCATTAAATCATCAGAAAAATCATAAGCGCTTATCATTAAGCCTTTTATAAAAAGATTAAAATTATCTCTGTTCAACAGATCATCACTTCCTTCATTATCAATAATTTTTGATTGAAAAAATTCATTTTCGAGAGGAATTCTTAACCTTGGTGATAATCTTTCTTTAACAATTGTAGATTCATCAATGTCATCTGTATCTGGATCATCTTCTCTGTAAATAACAACTTCATTT
>NZOB01000057.1 GCA_002693085.1 Flavobacteriaceae bacterium
CATCCTTTACTGATGCACCCCCAAACTTAAAAATCTTCATTTTTTACAAATTTTTTTATTGCATTAAAATCCATTTGAGCCACTCTCCAGTCATCTAATACATGAGCTCCATTTTTTTTATAAAAATCTATAGCACTTTTATTCCAGTTAAGAACAACCCACTCAATTCTTTTAACATTTAATTCATGTGCATAATGTATAAATTTTGAAAAAAGCTTAAACCCTATTCCAAGTCCTCTTTTACTTTTAGTTACGATTAAATCTTCTAAATGAATGGTTGGTCCCTTCCATGTTGAATATCTAGGGTATGCAAGAGCCATTCCTACTATTTCTTGATTTATCTCAGCAACAAAACATTTAAATTTAGGTGAGCTTGAAAAACCATCATTAATTAATTGCTTCTCAGTTACTATGACAGCATCTGGTTCCTTTTCAAAAGCTGCTAATTCTTTTATTAATTCAAGAACTTTTGACATGTCTTTAGATATTGCTTCTCTAATTATAATATTCATAGAACAATGCAAATCTATATTTTTATTATAGATCACAATTAATAATTTATTATTTAAAATATATTATAGTACAATTGTTGCATTCACAACTATATTAAAAAAAATTCAAATTTTAACTTTTATCTAGTAAATTGCGCCCGATTAGGATAGAATTAATGATATTTTGATAAAAGATATATATCCTTCTAATACAAAATTTAATAGGTCTCTGAACTTCCAGAAACTGGGGACTCTCATATCCAAAAATCAAAAGAATGTTTATTTAAATGGACTTTATGGTTCTTCAATATCGTTTTTATTAATTGATTTATTTTCTAATCTTAAAAAATCTATTTTTTTCATAACTGATAACAAAGAGGAATCATTATATATTTATACTGATATTGTAGAACAATTAGGAGAAAATTATTGTTCATTCTTATCTTCTTCTTTTAATAAGTTTTCAAGTAAATCCTTAAACAAAGACAATGTTTTAAGCAGAACAAAAATTTTAGAAAAAATTTATTTAAATGAACCTAGAGTTTACATTTCAAACTGTGAGGGAATCATTGAAAAAATACCATCTAAAAATGGTAATTCTAATTATGAAATCTTGTTAAGTGAAAACGATCAACTATCATTATATGAACTCAATAAAAAATTATTTGAACTAGAATACACAAAGGAAGATTTTGTTCAAAGTCCAGGTGATTTTTCCTTGAGAGGAAATATTTTAGATGTATTCTCTTATTCAAATGAAAATCCTATAAGAATACAATTTGATGATGATAAGATTGAAAGAATAAGAGAGTTTAATATTGATACACAATATTCAATTAATGATCTAAAAAAAATTAAAATTTCTCCAAATATTAATTCTGATCTTTTAGATAAAAATGAAAGTGTTATTAATATAATTAACAACGATTGTGTTGTTGTAATTAATTCGTTGGAACTTATTAATGAAGAACTTAAAAAGCTTAATCCATCAAATGACATAAATTATTATAATCACAAAAAATTCAATGAAGAAGTAAAGAATAAGCTTACTCTTTTTTTAAATAATAAAACTGAAAAATTATTTTATGATTTTAAAATAAAACCACAACCATCATTTAATAAAAATTTTAATCTTTTAAATGACAGTTTAACTGACTTTTTCAAAAAAGGTTATAAACTAAATTTATTCTTTTCAACATTTGAACAATCTGAAAGATTCAAACAGATTCTTGATAAATATGAAAGAGAATATGAATATAAATCTATAATTAAACCTATATATAGAGGTTTTATAAATGAGAATGAAAAAAAACTATACTTCAGCGATCATGAGATTTTCAATAGATTTCACAAATTCAAATTAAGCAAGAGATTTTCTAAATCTAAAAGGATTAAAATTTCAGAATTGAACAAATTGGAACCTGGAGATTATGTCACTCATATTGATCATGGTGTTGGGATTTTCAAAGGGCTAACAAAAATTGAAGTTAATGGTTCGAAGCAAGAAGTTATAAAACTTAATTATGGTGAGAGAGATACTGTATATCTCAGCATACACTTATTCCATAAAATTTCAAAATATAACAGTAAAGATGGAACCAAACCAAGAATTTTTAAACTTGGATCAGGTGCGTGGGAAAAATTAAAAAATAAAGCAAAATCTAAAGTTAAAAAACTAGCTTTTGATTTGATAAAGTCTTATGCAAAAAGAAAAATAAGTCAAGGGTTTGTTTATAAGAAAGATAGTTCAATTCAGAACGAGTTAGAGGCAAGTTTTTTATACATAGAAACTGAAGATCAGATTAAGGCTAATATTGATGTCAAAAAAGATATGGAATCTTCATATCCTATGGACAGATTGATTTGCGGAGACGTTGGTTTTGGAAAATCTGAAATTGCAATAAGAGCTGCCTTTAAAGCTATAGATAATGGCAAGCAAGTTATTATTCTTGTCCCAACTACCATTTTAGCTTTCCAACATTACAAAACATTATCNAAAAGATTTAAAGANTTCCCTGTGACTTTCGATTACTTAAATAGGTTTAGATCAGNAAAAGATAGAAATAGAATTATAAATGATATAAATAATGGTAANCTTGATTTAATTGTAGGAACACATCAAGTAGTNAATGATAAAATTAAATATCCAAAANTAGGATTACTTATTGTAGACGAAGAACAAAAGTTTGGTGTTAATGTAAAAGAAAAAATCAGATCTCTAAAAGAAAATATTGATGTACTAACATTAACTGCAACACCAATACCAAGAACATTACAATATAGTTTGATGTCAGCAAGAGATCTTTCAATTATAAATACTCCACCATCAAACAGAGTTCCAATTCAAAGTGAAGTAATTAGATTTGATAATAATTTAATTAGAGATTCTATTCAATTTGAAATTGAAAGAGGTGGGCAAATATTTTTTGTACACAACAGAATTGATAACATTAGTGAATTTGGAATTTGGCTTCAAGAACTTGTCCCTAATGCAAAAATTAAGATTGCTCATAGCAAAATTGAGGGTAAAAAATTAGAGAAAATAATGCTAGAATTTATTAATAATGAATTTGATNTATTATTATCAACAACCATTATTGAAAGTGGACTAGATGTTCCNAATGCAAATACAATTTTCATTAATAATGCTCAAAATTTTGGATTAAGTGATNTACATCAAATGAGAGGAAGGGTTGGACGGAGNAATAAAAATGCATTTTGTTATTTTATTACACCNCCACTATCATCAATTACAGATGATGCAAAGAAAAGNATAGCAGCCATTAACCAGTATAGTGAACTAGGNTCTGGGTTTAATATTTCAATGAAAGATTTAGAAATTAGAGGCGCNGGAGATATTCTTGGAGGTGAACAAAGTGGNTTTATTAATGATATNGGATTTGAAACNTATCAAAAAATATTGNGTGAAGCTGTTAATGAACTCAAAAACTCNGAATTTAAAAGATTATTTAAANATGATCAAATTGATGAATCAACAACAGAAGAAACAATTATAGACTCTGATCTTGAAATATTATTTCCAACATCATATATTCCAAGTAATGTTGAGAGGTTAAATCTTTATCAAAAATTNTCAGTAATTAAAAACAATGAAGAATTAGAAATATTTAANAATCAATTGATAGATAGATTTGGTTATCTACCAATTGAAACTGTGAATCTGCTAGAAAGTGTNAAATTAAAATGGNTTGGTAAAGAGTTAGGATTTCGAAAAATTGTTCTTAAAAACAANAAAATGCTTTGCTACTTTATTAGTGATCAAAACAATCAATTTTTTAAACAAAAAACTTTTNTTCGTATTATGCAAAACATTAATAAGATTAATGGTTGTAAAATAAAGGAGTTAGAAAAAAANGGATTAAAAAACTTNTATGTNGTTTTTGATAAANTTGATTCTATTGAAAAAGCNTTAAATAGTTTAAATAGACTTTAGTCTATTTATTATAGAAAATGCTTTATCGACTTCTTCTTCATTAACAAGAATTGTAAATTCATTTGATGTAGAAATGATTTGTGAAACATTNATTCCGTCCCAAGAAAGCTTCTGAAACACAAAGTAATATATACCNGGTATNGAGACATTTTCTTCNGGAAGTTTAAATGAAATTGAGCATAAATTTTCTGTTTTACTAAAACAATATTCCTTTGATAATTTTTCTTCAACTAAATTAGACAAATTGCTACTTACAACTATATTACACTCATCAACACCTCGNGAACTCGTATAGAAATTATTCTTACTTGCATCTAAATTTTTAAGTAATGACGATTGATTAACCAATAGTGAATCTGAAACTTTAAAATTATAATCAACTAGATTNGATCTAACAGTTATATCACCTATTTTTTTTAAAACTTTTATAATTCTGTGAGTATGTTGAAACTCAAGGTTAATTGACAANCTATTTAAAGCCATNACAATTGCTCCATGGTTTACTTCCTTTCTCAATANATCTTCAATTTCNGGCTTAATCTGACGAGATAAAGATGTTAAATTTATTATACCATCTGANAATGCNGAACTTAAAAAAGGCTTAGTCTTAATGTATTCAGTGACTGCTTGAGATATAGTTTTCAATCAAATTTGTTTTAAATTTCACAAAGAATTTCAAAATTAACATTTTAATTCCAGTTAATCATAAAAATCTACTTACTTGATAATTAAAATCCATATTTTTGAGCAAAATGGAAAGTAACCAAAGGTATACCATCACTTCTGCCCTTCCATACACNAATGGTCCNCTTCATATCGGTCACCTTGCTGGAGCTTACATTCCAGCTGATATTTTTGTNAGATTTAAGAGATTAAGTGGCAATGATGTTGCTTATATATGTGGTAGTGATGAACATGGAGTTGCTATTTCAATNAAAGCTAAATCTGAAGATAAAANTCCTAAAGAAATCATTGATAAATATCANAATTTAATNAAAGATTCATTTGAATCATTTGGAATTTCATTTGATAATTATTCAAGAACTTCAGCTAAAATACACCANAAAACTGCATCTGAATTTTTTGTTGAACTTGAAAAAAAGAAAATATTTGAAATTAAATCCTCTGAACAACTTTTTGACCCAAAAGAAAATCAGTTTTTAGCNGACAGNTTTATTGAAGGNACATGTCCAAATTGNGGTTATGAACATGCTTATGGTGATCAATGCGAAAGCTGTGGAAGCTCATTAAACCCTACCGATTTAATTAATCCAAAATCAAAATTAAGTGGTGAAAAACCAATAACTAAAGAGACAACCCACTGGTATTTACCATTAGGTAATTATGAAGATTTTATAAAAGAATGGGTCATTGATGGAAAAAAAGATCAATGGAAACCAAATGTATATGGTCAAGTTAAATCTTGGATCGACTTAGGACTTGAATCCAGAGCAATAACTAGAGATTTAGACTGGGGAATTCCAGTTCCTCATGAAAATGGTAAAGGAAAAGTTCTATATGTTTGGTTTGATGCACCTATTGGTTATATCTCATCTACAAAAGAATGGGCTGAAAAAAATGGAAAAGATTGGGAACCCTATTGGAAAGATTCAAAAACTAAATTAATTCACTTTATTGGAAAAGACAATATTGTATTTCACTCGATAATTTTCCCAATTATTCTAAAGGCTCATGGTGATTATATATTACCAGAAAATGTACCTGCAAATGAATTTTTAAACTTAGAAGGTGAAAAAATTTCAACTTCAAAGAACTGGGCAATTTGGCTACATGAATATTTNATTGATTTCCCAGGAATGCAAGANAGNTTAAGATATACTCTAACNGTTAATTCTCCGGAATCTAAAGACAATGATTTCACATGGAAAGACTTTCAAGCAAGAAATAATAATGAGTTAGTAGCAATAATGGGTAATTTTATAAATAGGGTTTTGGTATTAACTCANAAATATTATGATGGAGTAATACCTCAGAATATTGATAATGAATGTATAGATTATGATATTTTAAAACAAGTTTATGAATATCCTGAAATAATTTCAAAATCTTTAGATAAATTTAAATTTAGAGAAAGTGTNAACTCTCTAATCGAACTTTCTAGATTAGGAAATAAATATCTTGCAGAGAAAGAACCATGGAAACTCATAAAAGAAGGTAAAAATCAAAGGGTGAATGAAATCATGTATATATCACTTCAAACATGTGCCATGATAGCTATATTAAGTGAACCATTTTTACCAAATGCTTCAAAAAAACTTATTAGTATATTAAATTTAAAAAAAGTAAAATGGAATGATATTGATAAGAGCAATGCTCTTCTGTCATCTAATAATAAGATTAACAAACCAGAACTTATTTTTAGAAAAATAGAGGATGAGGAAATTGAAAATCAATTAAAAAAATTAAAAGGAAATTAATTCTCTTCTACTACTTCATTCATTTTACTAATTAATGCATTATAAGCTTTAAACATACCTTCAAGATCAGATTTGTATGTTTCCATATTCTTCTCCGATAAATTGTACGAGTCAATCTTGTAAACAAATGTTTTAAATACTCTTAATCTTCCAATTATTTCAGGTCTACTAAATGGTGATGGCACATTAGTTTTACTAATTTTTTCAAGATCAATTTTAATTGAGCTAATAATTGATTTATGATCAATTTTATTCTTGTAAAGACTTGAGAATTTAGAATTTATAGTTGTGAATTGATTCCATACATTAAATGTTTTAATTTGAGAGGAATCTAATTCAGTCAGCTTAAAGTATTCATCTGACAAATAGTTACTTAGGTTAGATACAACAAACTTACTTTCACTTGTTGTANCATTTTTATCTGAGCANGATAAAAGTATTATTAATAGAATAATTGAAAATCTATTAAAGATCATAATTATAAAATTAAAATTTTATCTAATGAATTTACTTTAAAATTGGAAATATTCTATTCTTGATAAACTCTGACATAATCTACCTCCATTGTGTCAAAGTTGAAATCAGAAGCAATTGTGCCTCCCATATCGCCACCCATAGCAACATTTAAAATTATATAGAAATTCCAGTTAAAAGGTATTGAACATGAATTACCAACAACATGGTATGGTTTGTCNTCAACATAAAATGTTAAAGCTTGAGGAGTCCACACTACAGAATAAACATGAAAATTTGTAGTAACATCGTTGTAATCATTTGTGATTGCGGTATCTCCATTACCTGCATATCTATCTGGGAAATGTACCGTTGCTTGAACTCTATTTGTATTATTTCCTGTATGTTCAAGAATATCAACTTCTCCACATGCAGGCCAATCGACTGAAGAATAATTTGAACCAAGCATCCATAGAGCAGGCCATGTNCCTCCTTTACTAGGCATTTTAGCTCTAATATCAACCCTACCATAGGTGAAATCTAACTTTGTGTAAGTCCTAACTCTTGCGGATGTATACTCCTTACCTCCGTAACTTTCTTTTTTGGCAGTTATTTTTAAAACTCCATTTTCAACTTTTGCATTATCAAGACGATCAGTTGTAGCTTGTTTTTCATTGTTGTACCACTGATTTCTAACTTCGTATTGCCATTTATTTGAATCTAATTTTCCAGTGTAATTAAATTCATCTGACCATATTAATTTAGTGTATCTNTCTTTAGAAGCTACTGATGACACCTCTTGGCTAGTAAGCCAAACATACCAAGCAGTTCCCTGTGTGTCTGCACTTCTAACTAATATATTATTTTCATCAGAACATTCAATTGTGTAAGTATGTTGACCAACAAAAAATCCAACAAAACCTTTTTCAGAAAATTCTAAAATATCTTTATCATTCTCTTTTTTAGTAAAATATGTAGTTGAATAATTTTGAAGAGTATAATTTTCAATTTCTTTTGATGAATTTTCAGACTGACCTGTATTACCAAAAGTTCCTTTTAAATAAGANGCTTTACCATAAACATTACCATTTGTTTTNTGGCTATAAGTACCATCAGATTTAAATGTATATTCATCATCATAGAAACCAACATTATTTTTTGAAAAAGCATAGGCTTCCCACCANGCTGGATAATTAAAATTAGGGTCACCATTAGAAAAGTGNCCATCAAAAGCNGCNTTAATTTTCCAGGTTTTTTCAGAACCACCAGATAAAAGATTGACTAAATCGGCGTTTGGTTCAGGTTTNACGTATACNGTAATTTTTTTATCAGCAGATATNTAATCATTNGTTGAAGAATAAGCTAAAACCTTGACATCATATGATTTTGTTNCTANNTCAGAATAAGTGTATTCAACAGAACCATTGGATGAATTTTTAGATTCACCAGTACCAAATCTAAAACTGTAATTTACAGCATTAGTAGCACTTGCAGAAAATTTTACAACTCCTTTACCATCACCATTTGGATTAGAAGCATCAGAGCCAACAATTTCAACATTAAATGTAAGGTTAGTTGGAATTATATTACTAGGTGGATTTGTACCACCACCACCTCCAGGATCGTTACCTCCGTTATCGCCACCAG